>JAITBS010000418.1 GCA_031283515.1 Planctomycetaceae bacterium | reverse complement strand
AGGTGATGTTCCAAGTGTAGGTCGTAGTAGAATCCGTTTTCGACATTGGGTCCGAAGGCGAGTTGTACATTTTTGTAGAGTCTCATAATGGCGCGAGCCATAAGATGAGCGGTTGAGTGACGTAGGATTTCGAGAGATTCGGGATCTTTTTTTGTGAGTATTTTCAGGTGAACGCGGCTATTATCGGGCAATTTGAAATTGACTCCGACAATTTGACCATCGACAATTGCGGCGATCATAGCTTTTGCCAATCCTGTTCCGATACTTGCCGCGACTTCATACGCCGAAACACTTTGAGCATATTCTTTTCCAGAACCATCCGGTAATATAACTTTGAGCATTTTTTCTTTCCTTTTGCAATTATGCAGTAATATAATAATTCCGTGTGACGACGTAAATATTGATCAATTTAAAACAACGCAAATCGTTTTAATTAACGAGGTTATGTAAAACACCAAACGAAATATTTTACCAATCACGATAGAGAAACACAATAGACCAACACAAGAAGGAGTAAGTATAACATGATCATGCAAGTTATCAAGAATCAAGACTTGGAGAAGCGGGCAAAATACAAATTATCGTAATATATCAATGGATTTTTTTTCTCCTACGTCCTGAAAGGCGAAACGAAACGATCACACCGGCAATTATTAAAATTCTGTCTTTCAGCCAGAGGTTTGTTATCGGCACAAGTCCGCAGGTCGATAACCTGCGGTTATGAAAATCGAAAAACAAAAAAACTTATTACAATATAAATTAATTGTTGTGTAAATTTAAACATTATAGTTATGACTACTCAAAGTATATTTTTTAACTCACCTTTTATCAACACAAAAAAAGGAATCAAATATGTTGCATAAAATTATTGTTTTAGGTCTTGTTATACTGACTGGTCATCTGGTCGGTTGTCAACGTAATCCTTATGATACAGTTATAGTAACGTGAATTGTTCGTGTAGATGGTAAACTGACAGATAAAGTTACCGTTTCTTTTCAACCTGTTGACGATACCGGAATAGGGGCTATTGGAATGACCGATGTTATGGCTCTTTCGTCCTGACAACCAATAACGCACCGTTCGGCTCAGGAGTCATTTCTGGTACATATAACGTAACCTTTAAGAAAACTGCTCCCAGTGAAGAGTATCGTGCCGAAACTCCAGAAGAATATCGGCAAAAATTCGGTGATCTTGAAGTTCCGCTCGTTTTTCTTATTCCTGAAAAGTACAGTAATGCCCAAACATCGGGAATTGCCCCTGTTACTGTCGAAAAAAAAGGGAAAATTTTTTTTGAATTTGATCTCTCGACAAAAGGAATTTGAAAAGATATACTAAAAATTGTTTCTAATTTAATTAACCTCTTAATCAAGGAGAATCAATCATGATGAAAAAAATCATCGTTATTTGTTGTTTCGTAACATTATTCGGATTATCTTGTTTTGGGCAAGATGCAGCTGCTCAACCGGAATATACGAATCAGTTTTGGTATCTGCCTAAAATGCAATCATTACTCAGCGATTTCGATACCAAAGAATTACAATCAATTTATGAACCGGTTGTTGTTACGGTTCCGCCCAGCAACACATGGCGTGATATTTGTGTAATGCCTGACGGTGAAATACGGATTTACGGCTCGCAAGGAAAGAAAAACTTTCACGATAAAGGTGAACGAATTTATCTTGCTTCCCGTGACTGCGGGTTGTCATGGAAAAAGTTTTCGGCGTCACGAGAGGAATTAGGACAGTCCGTCCGAAGTCCTTATTCCGGTAAATATATTACAGTAATTGTCGCCGGTGAATTTTGGCATTACTCTCCCAAAGAAGCCGGAACTTATGTTATAACAAGTCCAGACAGTCCCGCTTCAACCAATTTGACATGGAAAAAAATATCCGACCGTCCTTATCAAAATTTTCGTACACTTATTCCCTTGCGGAGCCGTCAACGTTGGATTGCGCCCGCACAAATAGGTCATCCCGGACAAGTTGTTTTATTACTCTCAGACGATGACGGTGAGACATGGCGTGAAGTGTTACTGAAAAGTGTTGCGAAACATGAGATTAAACCGCCGCATCAAGGATTGCGTTGGCAAAATGGGGCTTGCGAACCAACAATTACTGAACTTGCTGACGGAACGTTGATGTTGATTGCCCGCACTTCTCAGGATTATCATTACAGATATATTTCACGCGACGGCGGAGAAACATGGTCGGATCCGGAACCGTCCAGATTTCATGGTACATTAACCATGCCGACACTTTATCGGCTTTCGGACGGGCGAACACTTTTCTTTTGGTGTAACACTCAACCGTTGCCGGAAATTCGTCACGAAAATCAATTTCCCCCGCTTTCCAAAGGTGAAATAACCGGTGAAGGCGGCGAAGATGTGTTCACCAATCGCGACGCCAACCATGCCGCCATTTCAGATGATGACGGCAAAACATGGAAAGGATTTCGAGAAATCTGGCTGAATACAATTCGTAACGACGCTGATTTTCGTACCAAAGGCGGTAATAATGATGTGCTGGATAAAAGTATCCATCAATTTGAAGCGTTGGAACTTCCATTTGGAAAAGTGCTTCTTTCCTTTGGTCAACATTCGGTCAGCCGGAAAGTTGTCATTTTTGATCCGAAATGGTTGTATGAAAAAAGTCGGGTTGAAGATTTCCGAACAGGAATGGGCGGACTATCTACACAGGTTTATCTCAAAAGTGTTTCCGGTAATTTCAGAGGTTTTGCCGGTCATTGCGCGTGGAATCGAACCAATGGTGCTGTGATGACTCCCGATCCGGACGGCAATTTTCAAGAAGCGTTGCTCATTTCACGGATCAAAGATGAACGCCTGTTCAGCGAAGTTCAAGGTGCCGTCTGGAATTTTCCGGCTGCCGGTAAAGGTGAAATTAAAGTACGTTTGCAGGTAAAAGGAGAAGGAATACGTCTTTCACTAACCGACCATTGGTTTAATCCGATTGACGTAACAATTAAAGATTCGGCACAATTTACTTTTGTTGTTGGAAAAAAAGATCTTCCTGCTGACGGTTGGGCGGAAGTTCGGATTGTGTGGGATACGGAAAAAAGAACCGCTGAACTCCTTAACGGAGACAAGGTTCTTGTCCGTAACGAAATCCAAGCCGAGACACAACACGGTTTGTCCTATCTGCATATCCAATCTTTGGCGGAAACAGAAGATATCAAAGGTACACTCATTAAAAAATTGGAAATGAAAACCTTTGAATAAAATATTCGCAACAGTTTGCACATGAACGATTTTTTGTAATTATTCAACAGAATCTTTGTCCGCTGATTACAAGCCTGTAGATTACGCAGATTGTCACAGAAAAAATTGCGTCTATCTGTATAATCTGCGGACTACTTGAACTAAATATTTGAAGCAATTATTGATTGTACTCAAATAAAGTATCAATTAACTGGTATTCTGCTGCATGAGATAATTTGCTATACTTTGTCATGAGTGAGATAATAATATCAAAAATACGCGAACGTTACAATAGCATTTTTCCTTATTTGGACGAGCGCGGTAAACGTATGTGGCTTGCCAATGAGGCGCGGTCTCTTGGTCGCGGAGGTATCAACGCCGTTCACCAAGCAACCGGCGTCAATCGTAAAACAATTCGATTAGCAATCAAACAACTTGATCATCCGATCCAGTTGCCGCCTGGACGTTG
>JAITBS010000370.1 GCA_031283515.1 Planctomycetaceae bacterium | reverse complement strand
ATACAAACAAACACGATAAAGTTCTCATAATTGAACCCTTTCTAAAAATAAAAAATACGTAACAATTTAACCGGATTGAGTAATCGGAAACAATCTCTTCCGGTGAAAGATTGCTTTTGTCAATGATTTGTTACCATTTGATATACTTTTTGCATTCATTATCTTAATGTTGTAATAATTTGTATTAAACAATTCCCATCGTTGTAACGAATTCCAATGGTGGTAGTCGCCCTTTCGCCGAAGGGTTTTGAACACTACAATAAATCCATGGTCGTACCAGTTTGGTTTTGTTATTGTGTTGTACACTGTTGTTTTTAATTTTCAGCCGTAACTGGGACAAGTCGGTGAGTACACCGACGTAACGTTTCGGCGAAACGTTGACTGCCTCTTAAAAAACGCAACAGAATAAAACATCAATCAAGTGAATGCAAGAAGGATGTATAACATACCGTAAATTATACATCACTTTTGTAAAAATAGTAACAGTTCACACAAAATAAACGAAAAATAATATTTTAAAAGGTAGATAACTTTTACGGTAAAATATCGTAACTGTCTATTTTGATACCCTTCATAACCAATGTCTTGATATTTTCTTTCGTCCTGAAAGAACGTAGGAAAAATATCATTTCATGTTACGTGAACTGTTACAACAAAATTATATTAGAGTCCTTTGCTTTCACCGCCATTGATTGTTCCCATCGCTCCCCAAACTCCAAAAGGCGAAGAGCCGTTGCTTACAGGAGTTGTCGTATTGGTGAGTGATCCTGCATCAATAGTTTCGGAAACAAACTGAACCGAACCATCCGCAAGCGACACATTGACACCGCCGCTGTGATAACTGGAAGCCGCAACCAACATTCGAGCGTCATAATCCAAATTGCCGCCGGAACAACTTGGTGAATTAGGCGGAAGAATCGTTGAAAAACTCGATGGTCCGCGTCCATCTGCCCAACGTGTACCGAAATGATCATCTTTTTGAATACCGCCGGCAGTTGTAACATAACCATTACCTTCGCGAAGATCGGCACAACTTTTGGGAGTCACTGCCTCACCGCCGCCGGCTGTATTACCAATACCGGTTACGTCTAATATATAAGCACCGCGAATAGTGTTACGTCTGGAAGAGATACAGCGTTCCGAAAAAACAATCGTTTTACTGGTTCCATCGGTAAGGCTTTCCATGCTGCGCCAGACATTATGGAAATCAGCACTTGTGGCATTGGTTCCGCCTCCCCGCGTAAACACTCCGCGATTATTGTAAATAGTTGTTGTACTTTCCCAGTTTTTATCCGCCCAGTCACCAAGTGAAAAAACGAATGAAACTCGTCCAAAAGCGTTCCGTGCATTGGATTCAGAAGGACAAACAATTGCCGGAATGTCCCGATCCGACCACGGCGCACCGCCATCGGGATCTTTTCCTGCACCCGGACCGGTTGTTGCCTCTTCATAGACGGCTTGATGCTCATAAAACGGCATCAACATCAACAGAGGCGTATAACCGTTAAACTGGTTAGTTGTTGTTCCTTCAACATGAACAATTCGGCTGTTCCCTGCCGGAAATGCTCCTCGCGTGTCATGGTAATTGTGAAGCGCAAGCGTAATTTGTTTCAACTGGTTGGAGCATTGCATACGTCTTGCCGCCTCTCTTGCCGCTTGAATGGCAGGTAACAACAACGCAATCAAAACACCGATAATCGCAATCACCACCAGAAGTTCAACAAGCGTGAACCCGAATTTTATGCTTTTTTTAGTCATAATTTTACCTCAATTGTTTAAATGGTTAATAAATTTGGTTAATAAATTTTGTTAAAAACTGTTCGATTTTCCGGCGATCTATTGTTATAACAAACACAAAGTTCAGTTGGTTACAACAATAAAATTCCGGCAGGACAGACATGTCCTGACAATAAAAAAATTATTGTTTTGGTTTTTCAACGGTAATATCGAAAGTCGTGGAACCATTGACTTCACAAACGAGTCCGCTGGTTTCACCGGAACGATATTTTTCTGCGACAAGCGATTTGGGAACCGGAACATTGACGAGAGGCATTCCCGGTTTGTTGCCGGATTCATCCATTGCAAAAATCGAAACTTTGTAAGAACCTTTAGGAACACCGTCCGACTTACTGACAGAACCAAGTCGATAAGTTCCGTCGGATTGAATTTTTCCGCTTGCGAGAAAACCGGCAGATTCAAACCGAACTTCTCCAACCGTAAGCGTAGAACCATCATCAAAAGTTACTTTTCCTGAAACTTGTGTTTTTCTGGAACAACCAATCATCAACACAAGAAAAATCGCAACAAAAATAATCGTCGTAAAACGCATAGAATTACTCCTTGAAATAAATCATTGAAAAAATAAATAGACATCCGGCGTAAAACAAAAACATTACGGTATTGCTACGGATTTACCGTCACCGGTATTGGCAAGCGGAACAAGAATGGAACTCATTGGAGTTGTTGTACCGAATGCCCGAACAGAACCGTCCCCGAGCAGAAAATGGCAAATCCCAATATGAGAACTTCCGAAACCGTAACCGACGATAGGTGATTCTGCATCGGTATCACCGATGTAGTCTTGCGGTCCGTGTGCCAGACGATAAGCCGGATGAACCGGACGAACAAATCCGCGAGTACCACCGTGAGCAGTCAAGGCACTGCAATCAACCTGACTCGCCCATATTGCCGATTTACAGACATTCAAACGATTTTCTGGAACATGGGCTTCACCAAAAATAATTTGATTGCTGGCACCGTCTGCCCAATAGGAAATAGGATCGCGTGGATAATTGGAATCAACACCAGTACCATAATTACCATTATAAATTGACGGACGGAAGGGACCGAGTTGGCTATTGATCATGTTACCGTCATTGGAGTTATAACACCAAACCCAATTGACAGTGGGAGTAGTGGGATCATTGATAGCATTAGTATTAAGGATAACAGCACAGTAATCCGTCACGGGACCAGCAGCCGTGGAACTTCCTGCCGGATCGGTTTCGGTGGTGATCTGAACACCACTTCGCCGTGAGGGACATTTCCATATCGGAATGGAACCATACTGCTTTTGTTCATCCTCTGTTAAAGCATCCCACCACTTTCGATGTTTTACACCGATATCAGTATCACTATATTCAGCACCAGACGGATCATGGATGAGAGCCTTCTGTTGTCCGTACTGCATGATTTTGTCATACAGTGTTGTTTGTTCGTAGAAAGGCATCAGGATGACCATGATGCTGGGACGCGCTTCATGAATGATCAGCGGTGGTAGAAAATTGTTTTTTGCACTGACGAAGTTGTGAACTCCCAAACCAAATTGCTTGAGATGGTTGGTACACTGTGAACGTCTTGCGGCTTCGCGTGCTGCTTGGACGGCTGGCAACAAAAGTGCGATTAACACGCCGATAATCGCAATCACCACAAGAAGTTCGACCAATGTAAAGCCGAACGGTGAAGAACGAAGGAGTCGTAAGAGGTTTGTAGAAAAGAGTTTAGAACGTGAACATGC
>JAITBS010000309.1 GCA_031283515.1 Planctomycetaceae bacterium | reverse complement strand
GTGGAGAGTTGATAGTGGAGAGTGGAGAGTGGGGAGTGGGAGGGTGTCGCAGTAGTTCATTAGGGAGCATTCCCATTCTGTGTTGATTTTTGATATCTATTCAGCGGTGATCATCTTTTATAGCCGCCAACTTTTTTCGTCGGAGCGTCAACCTTTCGCCATGTAGTCGGCAATTGCCGACTTGTCCCTGTTAACAGCCGGTAAAAAACAGTTGGCAATTACCAAAAAACAGTTAGCCATTGGCAAAAACCAGTTAGCCATTGGCAAAAACCAGTTAGCCATTGGCAAAAACCAGTTAGCCATTGGCAAAAACCAGTTGGCAATTGGTAAAAACCAGTTAGCAATTAGTAAAAACCAGTTGACAATTGGTAAAAACCAGTTGGCAATTAGTAAAAACCAGTTGGCAATTACTTAAAACCAGTTGACAATTACTCAAAACCAGTTGACAATTACCTAAAACCAGTTGACAATTACTCAAAACCAGTTGACAATTACTTAAAACCAGTTGACAATTGACAAAAACCAGTTGACAATTACTTAAAACCAGTTGACAATTACTCAAAACCAGTTGACAATTACTTAAAACCAGTTGACAATTACTTAAAACCAGTTGACAATTACTCAAAACCAGTTGACAATTACTCAAAACCAGTTGACAATTACTCAAAACCAGTTGACAATTACCCAAAACCAGTTGACAATTACTCAAAACCAGTTGACAATTACTCAAAACCAGTTGACAATTGGTAAAAACCAGTTGACAATTGACCAAAACCAGTTGGCAATTACCAAAAACCAGTTGGCAATTGGTAAAAACCAGTTGACAATTGTCAAAAACCAGTTGGCAATTGGTAAAAACCAGTCGGCAGAGAATTAAAACCAGTCGGCAGAGAGCCAAAACCAGTCGGCAGAGAATTAAAACCAGTCGGCAGAGAATTAAAACCAGTCGGCAGAGAACCAAAGCCAGTCGGCAGAGAACCAAAGCCAGTCGGCAGAGAACAAAAACCAGTCGGCAGAGAACCAAAGCCAGTCGGCAGAGAACAAAAGCCAGTCGGCAGAGAATTAAAACCAGTCGGCAGAGAATTAAAACCAGTCTGCAGAGAACCAAAACCAGTCGGCAGAGAACCAAAACCAGTCAGCAGAAAACAAGAACTAGTTGGCAAAGAACCAAAACCAGTTGGCAAACAAAAAAAAAGCAGTCCGCAGATGACGCAGATTAACGCCAAAGATTTTTCCGCGAAAATCTGCGAAATCTGCGGACTAAGACGACACAAATTAACGCCGATGATTTTTCCGCGAAAATCTGCGAAATCTGCGGACTAAGACGACTCAGATTAACGCCAATGATTTTTCCGCGAAAATCTGCGTAATCTGCGGACTAATGATGACACGAATTAACGCCGATGATTTTTCTGCGAAACTCTGCGTAATCTGCGGACTAAGATGACACAAATTAACGCCGATGATTTTTCTGCGAAACTCTGCGAAATCTGCGGACTAAAAATAGATAATCTTGCCATAGAATCAATACTTTTAAATTTTAAAATATTGGTGAGTCTCCGACTTGAAGAAGATAAAGATTTAATGTAAATTATAAAGGAACTTTTAAGAGACTTCGTATTTTATTGAATATTTCATTGAATACGGTTTGTTCTTGCCTTTCATTTTCTGAGAGCAAGATTTTTTAGGAGGTCATTTTTAGAAGTTACCGCAAGAGATTTTAATTTGTTCCCTCAGTTTTACCCCGACACACCCTATTGCTACAACCCCTATTGTTACAACCATGACAGAAACAAAGAAAACAACCATTTTTTTAATTCTTGCCGTTATTTTTTTGGTAACGGCTGTATTAACCCGACCAGTTGTACGCGAAATCAAAATGGAAGAGATGATCGGTAAACCGCTCTTTCAAAAATTCACCGACCCGCTCGCAGTGAAAACTCTTGAAATCGTTAAACCAAACTCAACCGGTGATACAGAACATTTTCGAGTTACCGAAGTTGACGGTGTTTGGTCAATCCCTTCTCATGACAATTACCCCGCCGATGCCAAAGATCAAATGGGTAAAGTCGCCGAAGCTCTTGTTGATCTGAAGGTGTTGGATGTTGTTACTTCACCAACAGAAGAAAATGATATCACCGCCTTGCATACCATGTACGGCGTTATTGATCCCAATTCCGAAAGTGCGTCTCTAAGTGAAGGAATCGGTGTTAAAGTAACACTGATCGGTGCCGGCGATGAAAAGTTTGTTGATCTGATTGTCGGCAAAGAAGCCGATGCCAAAGAACAGAAAAATTCAGAAGACCCCACCGAACAAACAAAATTACGCTATGTACGCATCGCCGATCAAGTTCCCATTTATATCGCCGAAATCGATCCCAGCCGTTTTACAACAAATTTCGATCAATGGATTGAAAAGAATTTGCTCGATATTAGTTCCCTCGATGTCAAGGAAATCTTCGTCGATGAATATTCCTACAAAACCGAATTGGATATGCAACTCGGTGCCCCTGTAATTATTCCAACATTCATTGGCGATATGGTATTCGGTTACGATAGTTCCGCTTCCGGTCCGGAAAAATGGACTCTGAAAAAATGGATGGGCTTTCGCGGGACGAAGTATGAATATTACGAAAGGACAATGAAACCGGACGAGGAGTTGAACTCGGAAACATTGGACGGAATGATCTCCGCACTCAATGATCTGAAAATTGTGAGCGTTACCAAAAAACCGTCCGTACTGGCAACAGCATTGCGTGAAGGCAAACCATTCTCCGAACAAATCGGAACTCCCGATCCCTCGCTTCAAAAATCAGGATTCTGTCTTGTCAAATTGCCCGATCTCAAACGCGGCACCGGAGAACGAATCCAACTTCTTTCCAACAAAGGCGATATTCAGATTCGGATGAAAGATGGTATTCGCTATAATCTTCGGTTTGGCGATTTGACCGGAACCGAATCGGAAATCACCAACAATGCCGATAACAACACCGAAGCTTCCGGCAAAAACCAACCGGCAATGGGTGCGAATCGTTATCTTTTTGTAACTGCTGAATTTGATGCTTCGATGATTCCTGAACCGGATATTCAACCTGTTCCTGAAATTCCGGACGGATTGAATCCGGAGCAAACCGAAAACGCAAACAAAGAAAAAGAACAAATCGAAAAATCAAACCAGCGTGAACAAGAACGCTACAATAAAGCAATCGAAGAAGGTAAAAAACGTGCCGAAAAATTGACTAATCGTTTTGCGGATTGGTATTATGTTATTTCGGAAGATGTGTACAAAAAAATCCACTTAACACAAATAAATGTGTTCCGCGAAAAGAAAAAAGAAACAGAAGACAAAGACGAACATCACGAACATGGTGAAAACCATGATCATAAACAGGAAACAATAGAGACAAAACTTCCGAATTTACCGGGGACAGATGGTCTTATCAATATGTCGGGTTTGAGTGAAACACCAGCAGAGGAAACAAAAAAGGAAGAGCCCAAACCGGTTGATGAAACGAAAAAGGAAGAGCCCAAACCGGTTGAGGAAACGAAAAAGGAAGAGCCCAAACCGGTTGAAGAAACGAAAAAGGAAGAGCCCAAACCGGTTGAAGAAACGAAAAAAGAAGAGCCCAAACCGGTTGAGGAAACAAAAAAGGAAGAATAATACTTCTTCTACATTAGTCTATTTTATTTAATATTCAACTTTACGGTTCATTTTGTGAACGAAAATAAATTTTTTAATTTACCGGCGGAGTTATGTGATCCGAAAACTGCCGGATATTTAATTTTGCCGATTCCTTATGAGGGAACGGTTTGTTTTTTGGGCGGGACGATTAAGGGACCGGCAGCGATTTTAGCGGTTTCGGATCAGATGGAACATTTTGATGAAGAGTTGTTGATTGATTTTACTCAACAAGGTATTGCTACATTACCGCCGATTTTGCCGGCTGAGACACCGGAAGAAGAATTTGAACGGATTTATTCAACGGTGAAACACTATGATTTTTTCCGAACCGGTCGATTTCCTATTGTTTTAGGCGGAGAGCATAGTATTACACCGCCCATAGTTTGTGCGGCGGCGGAGAGTTATGGGGATTTGAGTGTTTTGCAATTTGATGCTCATGCTGATCTTCGGGACTCATACACAGGTGGTCGTTATTCCCATGCCTCCGCAATGCGTCGCGTTCTTGACTGGACGCCCCATCTTGTCCAAGTGGGGATTCGAAGTTTCAGCGAAGAAGAATATCGAGATTGTCCCGAACAGATTTCCCGTATCCTGACTCCGAAAATGATTACGGAAAATATTCGTGAAAGTTTAGACCGAATTCTTTGTGGGTTGACGGAACATGTTTATATTACGTTTGACATGGACGTATTCGATCCGTCCTTCGCTCCCGGAACAGGAACTCCCGAACCGGGCGGTCTGAATTGGCAACAGATAACCTATCTTTTACGAAAAATCTGTACAACAAAAAAAATTGTTGGTGCCGATGTGGTTGAAACCGCCCCATTGGGAGGACAAAATGTGATTACGGAATTTCTCGCCGCAAGACTCGTTGCCAAAATAATTACCTACACGACCTGAGTAAGGCAGTCAACCTTTCGCCGAAAGGTTTTAAACAATACGGCGATAGCCGACTTGCCCCTGTTTACGGACGGCAATGAAAAACAATCACATTGCCCATTCGCATCCTTTGAGCTCCAAATAGATGTTCGGTTCTACAACATATTTTCGATTTCAAACTGTTATTCGCTTTTTGTGCATTGGTGAGCGGTTTACCTCGATACCTTTCTCATTGATCTGAGAATCAAAACCACGCCGTTTAAGTTCCGCTTCGATCTGTTCACCCTTGTAAGCGGAATCCGCATGAACCGGTTGTTTGTAATTCCAGTTGGTCTTCGGAAAGATTGAGCAACCCAAGAATAACAGTCATTTTTTATCGGCGGGGACATAAATGACGCGTCCATCCGGTAAACGGTAGGCTTGCCCCAGTAATTCGCCTTGACCGGCTCCGGTGGCGGTGGTTGCTTCGTAATGTTTGATTTCCTGCCCCTCCTTGATAATAATCTCCATATCAACTCCGCCCGGATTGGTAATCACCGTGTAATCCTTGTTTTGCAGCATCGCCGGAACCTGCAAATAAGAAACCAACGCCACCATTAACGCAACCGAAAAAACTAACATCACGTCCACAAGATTCGCAACCGACGCAAGCGGTTCGATACGATCTTCCTCTTCAAAAAATTTTATCTTTTTCATGGTGTTACTCTTTCCTGTTAAACGGTTTCTTGGGACGTTTTTTTTGCCGTAAGCCGCTCTGCGGCAAAGTTCAGGAGAATCGAGTCGTCCCGATACCAACTCTTTTTCGCACTGTTAATTGCCAACGCAATTAAACTAATCAGAACTCCCACCGCGGTTGTCGAAAAAGCAATCACCATCTGATTGGAAAGTGTTACCAAATCGCCTTCAGCAAGTCCCACCAACGCCGGACCCAATGGAATCAAGGTTCCCATTAAACCAATTGCCGGTCCGTATTTGGTCAGATCCGCAATCTTCTGCAACTCCGTCCGCCACAACGATTCAATATCCGCAATCTTTTTGTTAATAAGCAACAAATCATCATGACGTGTTTGAATCAGGTTCAACGTCTTTTCAAAAGAACCCGAACCAGGAAGCAATGAAACGGTTACATCCTTATTTTCAAGAGCTTCCGCAAACTTTTGACGTTGTGCTTTTGATTTCATACGGGCAATAAATTCATGCACCGTAATTCCTGACAGGTAAAGTGTGTACACAAGACCAAAAAGCAACGCAAGCATTACCGGAATCATCAGCGATACCGAGATAATGTAAAAAATGTTCGTTAAAATCGGCATGATTGTAGTTAATAGTTAGTAGTTAAAAGTTAATAGTGGAAAGTTAAAAGTTAATGGGTTACGTTTTCTTTAATGCGTTAATGATCGTTTTTCGGCACGATAAAATCCGTAAACGAATGTTACTGCCATCAGGATCAGCACGCCAACCAAAGGCAAAATATCCGGCATGTACTGCGAACCGGAGGTTGAGTGAAATGAAAGTTTAATTGTCAGGCAAGGCAGCAATGCCCCTGAACAAACCAGAGCAAAACCAACAAAAAAGTGAATTGCAATCAATTGGTATTTTCCGAACCATGCCAGTATAAAAGCAAGCATAGCAAGAATCACAACCAGCACTACAGCAACCTGAATACCAATCATTATTGGTGCGGTTTGGCGTGTGGAGATCATCATGTTTTGTTCGATCCAAAAAATAAACACAAGAAGAATCGGCGACGGTAACACTCCAACAACCGCGATAAACCAAGAACGAATTTCATGTAAAATTTGTCCTTGACGTTCAATACAAAATTCCTGTCTAAGCGAACCGAAAACAGTAATTGTTGTTATTAAAATTTGGAGTATGGACAAACTTGTCAGGGTTGACGGGTCCATGAGCCAAATCTGAAACATTTTTGGCGATTGGGAATCTGCTTTTGGAGCAAGCAGTAACGCTGCAAGAACAATAAGTCCCACCGTAATCAATATCCTATTCACACTTCGCGCACGAACAAGTGAAATCGTGGCGGAGAGCAAAATCATTGCGGTTAGCGCAACAAGAGTTGCGCCGACCCATTGTTCGTCAAAACTTTGCCAAAACGGGCTAATCACGATGGATGTCATGGAACGAGAATAAAAGATTTATCAAAACAGAGAACTAATAATTATGAATTTTGTTTGTTTTCACAAACAGACACTAATTCTAATAACTCCGAAAAATTTGTCAATGAGTAAAGCGTAGATATTTTCCAGAAAATTCCGAAAGGCTTTCACTTACCATCGCACCCCAATGGAGTGTAACACCAAATTATCGGCGTTAATCTGATTCATTGTGACCGTGAATTTGCAACCCTTCGGTGAAGAGTTGCCTAATCTCTTATAGGTTCGTCACAAATATTTGTTGCAAAAAGATTTGTAAAAACATATTAACGGCTGTTCACTGTAGGGTTCATTCCTCAAAACAGAGCTGTTCACCGTGTACGAGAATTGATGCTAAACTGGTGATTATAAAGAGGTTAGAACATATCTCAATACAAAACACGATTGAAATGTTCACTTTGGAACATTGTTAATGTGTTCAGTGGAGTCGGACAAATGGTATCAACAAATGGTATCAATATACTCATTGTATTTTAAAATTCGACATTATAAGAGCAGAATTTTTGTGTCTTTTATTTAAAAATCCTGTAAATTTTGTTTATCCTGTCAAAATCAGTTTATCTTGTCAAAAAACGAAAACCGAATTGCCAAGTATGATGAGTATATTCTTCAACGCATAAGGCTTGTGGTCTAAAATAAGGTTCCATTATTCTGGTTTTATTTTCAGGTGCCACGGTTCGATATTTTTAGTGCGTTCGAGTCGTTTTGCGTATTGTTGTAGTTCTTTTTTTGTTAAACGAATGTGTTGGGCGTATTCTTTTTTTTGTAG
>JAITBS010000234.1 GCA_031283515.1 Planctomycetaceae bacterium | reverse complement strand
TTTATTTTCATTTTGTTTTCCTGATTCTTTTTCTTGGAATGAATTTTGGAAATGTTTTTGCTCATGTTATTCGTTGCGCGGATCCCAAATGTCCATTGTGTCTTTCGGGACAAGGAGCAACATCTCCGCAAAATGCGGATACCAGAGAACCGCGAAATTACCCCGAAGATGCGCCGTTTGGACGTGAAGCTTCACTTGCGGTTGTGAATCCGGTTTTACGTTCTTCTCATCAATCCGTCATTTCGTTACGCGGTGATTGGGAATTTGTAACAGACCCCGAAGCGGTGGGGATCAAAAACGAATGGATGAACCCCAACTCCGTCTGGCAACAAAAACGAACAATATCTGTTCCCGGTAATTGGGAAAGTCAAGGTGTTGGCGAACCCGGTATGAGCACACCTTGGAAAATTCATTGGGATCAGGCACCGCGTCTTTTGCGTCACATTTATATTGGTGCTGCTTGGTACCGTAAAAGTATTCAAGTTCCGGAGGAATGGAAAAACAAACGAATCTGGCTCAAAGTCGGCGGAGTTCGTGCGCAAGGTTGGTTCTGGATCAATGGTGAACCGGTTGCTCATGTTACACAATATTGTGGTTCTTTCCGGTTTGAAATTACCGATCTGGTTAAAGCGGGTGAAGAAATTACGGTTGTTGCTCAAATTCGCAACGATATACCAGCCCGAACAGGTCAGGTGAGCAGTTGTCACATTTGGGGCGGGATTTATCGTGACATCGAAATCGAAGCAACACCGGAAACTCATCTTGCCAATGTCGAATGTTTCGGTGATTTTGATACAAAAAAAGTTGATGTTCGGGTTGAATTGGATCATCTTGATAATCCAAAAAGAAAAACTGCCGACATTCAAATTGATGTTAAAACGCTTGATCCTGACAACCCAATAAAACCGCTTGCAATCGTTGGAACGCTCCGCAAGACAATTGAACTTAGTAACAACAAATTAACCGAATCCATTCAGACTCTTGATTTATCGGACTTTCGGGCTTGGTCGCCGGAATCGCCGAATCTTTATCTTGCCGAAGTTAAACTGTATGACGAAGATGGAAAAAACGTAACTCATGGTTGGAATGAACGTTTCGGTATCAAAAAATTAGAAGTTCGCGGCAAGCAATTTTATTTGAACGGAAAACCTTATTTGCTTCGCGGATATGGTGACGATTATGTTTATCCTGAAACATTTATTTCACCGATTGACCGTGATGTTCATCGTAAACATTTGAAGGTTGCCCGCGAAGCAGGTTTTTGTTACGTTCGGCATCACACGCATTGTGAAATTCCAGAGTTTTATGAATCGGCGGATGAATTGGGAATTATGATCCAGCCGGAGTTACCGTATTATTCAATGTTTGGATTTCATACGGTTGAGTTTTTCGACTTTGATCCCAAACGTGATCTCAATGAAGTTATTGACCATCGCCGCCGATATGTTTCACAAACAAGTTATTCGATGGGCAATGAAGCACATCTCGGAACTCCGCTTGATATTGAACTCAAAAAACTTGTTCATCAACGTGATCCGGGGCGATTGGTAACTCACAACGATGGCGGTCGTATCACTCCAGAAAATTCTGATTTTGATACACCTAATCAATCAGCTGGACCATGGAAACCGGGAACCTTCAAGCATCTCACCATGCCGTTTGTTGCGCACGAATATTTGAATCTTGGTGTTAAGTTTGATCCGCGTATTTCTGAACGATTTACCGGATTGATATTACCGCCGCGACCTTTGGAACATTACGAAAAACAACTTCATGCTGTTGGACTTGATCGCCGTTGGGGCGATGCGTGTCTTAATGCCGGACATGAGTTACAAAAATATTATCAAAAACAAGGTATCGAGGCGGCGCGGATTGATCCTGAATGTGACGGTTGTATTTTTTGGACGCTTGTTGATGTCATCGTGAACTATGGAGGCGGAGAACATAATTTCACCGGTCAGGGAATGTTCAATCCGTTTCACGAACCCAAAATTAACGGAACAACAACAAAAGATGTTATCAAATACAACAGTCCTACTACAATTCTTTTACAACCAGATCGCGAATCACCTATTCTTGTCGAAGGCGAAACGGTTAAATTTTCATTATTCGTATCACATTTCGCTTATCAGGATATTGAAAACGGAAAACTCGCTTGGGCTTTGAAATCCGGTGAAAAACAACTCGCCAATGGTTCTTTTAATGGAATCAATTTGAAAACCGGTGATGTTGCAAAAATCGGCGATGTTGAATTTGTTGTTCCCCAACAAGTTATTGCGCAATCGTTAATTTTTGAAGCAAAATTGAATGAGACCGTTCAAAATGATTGGAATTTCTGGAGTTTTCCAAAACGTCAGAAATTAACGCTCAAAAATACGGCTGTTACGCCGGATCTTTTTGAAACTCTTAGCAAACGGTATGACGGTCTTGTTTCTACGGACACGCCGGAAGGTAAAGAGGCAACTACCGTCATTGGAACGTCGTTACATTTAGGGACACAAAATGCAATCGTCAAAGAAAAACGTGTTTTGATTCTTGGTGATGCGTCGGGTGAACCTAATGTTCGTCTCGGTTGGTGGTGGATTGGCGATCAGGTGGGAACCGCGTTTGCGAAACATCCAGTGTACGGTAATTTTCCTCACAATGAATATTTAACACCACTTTGGTTTCGGCTCATCAAACGTGGAATGCCGATTTCATCTGAAATGCCGTTTGAAAAATTAGAATATCTGTCTGTCGGTGAAGGGCGTAACAATTACTTTATGTACATTGCGCAAACAGCGGCAGGAACAAACGGTAAAATCCTGATAACTCATGGATTGGATGTACTTACGGAAACACCCGAAGGTTCTTATTTACTTGATCAAATGTTACGGTATATTGATTCCGAACAATTTCAGCCGAAGGAAAAAATAAATCTTGCACAATATATCGAAAATATAAAATGGCGTGAAATTGCTTTTTCACGATTGAACGGCTGGAGTCAAACGATTACCAGTCCGGAACGATATACCGGTAATTCTTACATTATTGGTACGGGAACAATGCGTTTCATGAGATTGAATGCCGACAATAAAATCGTTTGGAAAAGTAAACCGGTTAATATGAATGAGATAAAACCGGACGAAAATACTGAAACTTATACATTTTATTGGCTTTTAGGCGTTGGTTTTGTGCCGGATCGTTCATTGAATATTCATTTGTCCATGAATGGAAAGGAACTTACCGGATTTAAAATAAATGTTGCGGATAAATCATGGAGCATTCAACAGGAAGATGTCAAACTTTCCTATCAACGTTTGGCGTTCATGGAAAATGAATCCACCGGAATCATAATGTTAATCGTTCCGAAAAAATTACTCACACCGAATCAACCAGTTGAATTTCAATTATCGTGTGAAAATCAAAAATTCAACGATTCCTGGATCGGAATACTCGAAAAATAATCGTATTATAAGTTACAGTAAATACATTCCATAAATATAAATAGATGCCCTCTAACGAGGGCAAATTCGGAATGACTGATTTTTATCAACACATTGAATTTGTTGCGTTTTGTGTAACCGTTCACGGAAATTCGGCTATTTTTTAGGCTTTATAACTTGTTATGTTGTAAAGAATTACAACGGTATTTGTAAAATTTTAAAAATACAAACATTCAATTTGACATTA
>JAITBS010000212.1 GCA_031283515.1 Planctomycetaceae bacterium | reverse complement strand
GGTGTCTATAAAGTGTATTTGTTTTGTCGTATAATGACAAAATATAATGAGGTTTGTTATGTATGGTATTAAAGAAATTATTATTGAATCTTTTAAATCGCTGGAATCCGTTACAGTTAAGTTAGGATTGCTTAATGTTTTTATTGGTGCGAACGGAAGCGGAAAAAGTAATTTTTTGGAAGGTATTGGAGTTCTCTCCGCAGCGGTAGATGGTCGTGTTAATGATCAGACATTGCTTATGCGTGGAGTACGTCCCGGTACGCCGCAACTCTATAAATCTTCTTTTAAAAACACGGAAACGCCGTCATGTATTGCCTTTACTGCAAAAAACACAAAAACGTTATATCATGTTGAACTGGACAATGCGGATGATCCGCCTAAACCTAATTGGTTATTTTTACAGGAACATTTGCGTTCTATTAAAAACAACAAAGAATATCAGATTCAAGAAAAAAGAAATCCGCAATTAAGAAATAATATTGAAAAAGATCGTGGATTTGCTGTATTGAGAGCTGCGGAAAGTAATGAAAAACCGCCAATTCAATTTATTCGTCGTTTACAGGATTATCGTATTTATACGCCAACAACGCCGGTATTACGAAGTATGTCTACTGATACACAACCACATAGACCATTAGGATTATCAGGTGGACGATTACCGGAAGCGGTTCATGAATTATTGCTTTATCGAGATAATTATTCTTACATACGGCAAATTACTGATGATTTTTTTCCATTAATTTCATGGGCTGATGAATACCGTGTGTCTCCGATTTCATCTCTGCTTACATCTAACCCATCACGTATTCTTAAATTTCAGGATCGTTTCATGGCAAACGGGCGTAACGTGGTTTCCGGTTATGACGCCAGTGAAGGTGCGATGTATGTTTTATTCCTTGCGGCTTTAGTTGCACATCTGGACGCACCGACATTTTGTGCAATTGAAAATGCAGATTATGGTCTAAATCCAAGATTGGTGAAAACGCTTTTTCAACAACTTTCTCAATGGGTAATTGATTCACCTGTACAAAAACAATTGTTGATAACAACTCATAACCCTATTGTTTTAGATGGGTTGCCGATTCAGGATAACAAAATTCGGTTGTTTGTCGTAAATCGTACAAATAAAGGAAAAACTGATATTAAGCGAATTTTGCCAACTGAACAAATTATAGATATGGGCAAAAAGGGACATACTCTTTCCGAACTTTGGGTCATGGGATTATTAGGAGGCGTGCCGGATGTCTGAAACATTAGAAATCGGAATTATTGCAGAAGGTCCAACAGATATACTAGTGATCAAAGAAATTGTCGAAAATCTTATTTCTGATCAGTGTGAATTTACTTGTACGTCGATTCAACCCAAATGTAGTGCGGCTTTTGAACAATTAAATACAGAGTTAGGCACAGGGTGGTCGGGCGTTTGCCGTTGTTTACTGGAAATGAAGGAACAATCTAACGGCAAGTTTAATCAACATATTGGAATTCAACGATTGGATATATTGATTATTCATCTTGACGTTGATGTAACAAGACAATCTTATGCGGAGGGTCATTTACGAAACATTGACGATAATTTACCATGTCCTTCTATTCCGTGTTCGTTGTCACCGAAACGAAGAAAATTATGCCCATCCAATTGTGATATTCCCCATCAACGGGCAGATGCGATTCGACAGGTTGTCTTAAATTGGTTAAATTGTACACCGCAACAACTTGTTTTTTGTACGCCGTCTGATGCAATGGATGCATGGGTTTTTGCTGCATTTTTTCCTGATGATACACGTATTCGGCAAAATAAATTAGAATGTGTTGAAAAACCGGAACGTTTATTAAAATCTCAACCTAAACAAAAACGGATTGAAAAAACGGTAATGGATTATCGGAAAAAAGTTGTTGGTAGTTTTGGTGATCTTTGGTCAAACGCCCGTAAAAATTGCTCTGAAGCAGAACGATTTTCACAGGAATTTTTACAAATATTGAATATTGTTAAAAAGTAGTAGTTGTTCTATTTTTCGCAATTCAGATAACAATATTTATTCTAAAAAATATTCATGTTTAGGATGTTGTAGATAATAATATAGTTTTATTATTGATTAAATGATATTCTATATTAGAATTATGCGTCGGCTAAAAAAGTTATTTCAATTTTTTATTACGTTTGTTGTGGACACGCAAGGTGTTTCGCATGAGGAGATTCTTCATGCTTTTATTGGTTTTGTTTTGAATCGAGATGGATTTGATAAATCGTTTGGTATTATTTTCACACCGACAGGAACATTGGGTTGTAACGATGAACCCTTTGCACAATTCGACAAAGAGGCTCAATCTTTAACGGAACAAGAAAAACAATTACTTTTAACTCGTGCGGATGAATTGCGTGACAGTAAAGATCGTCGTGATAAAGGTTCTTTTTATACGCCGTCCGTGTTTGTTGAAATGGCTCATTCTATTTTGGCGTCACGTCTTGGTGATGATTGGAAAGAGAAATATGTTGTTTTTGACGGAGCAGCCGGAAGTCGTAATTTGACGAAAGGTTATCCGTTTCGGGAATTGTATTCGTCAACATTGGATTCGCAAGATGTTATGATGTACCCTCCGAAACAAGGTGAAGGTGAATTTTTTCAATTTGATTTTCTCAATGATGATGATTCAAAATTGCCGCAAGGGTTACAAAATGCGTTTCAACAAAACAAGCCAATTCTGTTTTTTATGAACCCGCCTTATTTTGATTGTAAATTGATAAAGGAAATAACAACTGTACAACATTACGCACGGCGAATAGGTATAACACGTGTGATTGATTTGAGTTCTTTATTTTTTGTTCGTA
>JAITBS010000204.1 GCA_031283515.1 Planctomycetaceae bacterium | reverse complement strand
TCGGTCATTGGCGTTCTCCGATTGGCGATTGCCGCACGGCAAAAAGCAATGGGTAAATATCAAAAAATCGAGAACCCAAACTCAATTATGCCTTTTTATACTTATTACACTTGACAATGCGGGTTTCGGGTTTTGAGTCTGATTGACTTTTTTCTTGGCTCAATTAGAATAGTTCGATATTATTTAGTGTTATATTATTCAATGTTATTTTGGGTTTATTTGTAATATATTAGTGGAATTTTTGTTTTTCGATTTTCACCTCGACAGGGGGGCGATTTTCATAACCGCAAGTCCTCGACCTGCGGACTCATACAATGAACATTCCTCTGTCTGAAAGACAGAATTTTAAAAATCGAATGTGTAATTTTGCTCGTTCAGTTTCGTCTTTCAGACGACGTTGAGAAGAGATGTTTACCGTAGGTCGCGTTTCGCTTGACCTACGGTTATGAAAATTCCGCCTCTTCGGGGTGAAAAATAAAAAAATAATAATTCCACTGATATATTACGTTTATTTTTATTTGTTTCTGTTTATTTTTGTTTAATGTATCATTTTGGTCTTATTAAGAAAGGATTGTAACAATGCCGCTTTGGAAAATTGCGTTTCGAAGTATTCAATTTCGTTTATTGTCGTCTGTTTTGACGGCGTTTTCAATGTCGCTTGGTGTTGCGCTTATTGTCACGGTGATCGTTATTCACAGTGTTTTGAGCGACTCTTTCAACAAAAGTGCTCAAGGATATGACCTAATTATTTCCGGTAAAGGAAGTCCGCTTGATGTTGTTCTTAGTACGGTTTTTTATTTGCGTCCGCCGGTTGGGAATGTTCCTGAGAATTATCTGAAAATGTTCACACGCGGACAATATTCTCATATCGTCGAAGAAGCAATCCCTATGACGATTGGACATTATTTTCGCGGTGCAGCAATCGTCGGTGCACCACCCGAATTTTTCACCAAACTAAAATATATGGGCGACCGGAATTATTCGTTTGCTGACGGCGAAAATATTAAAGATAACGATGTTTTTACTGCAGTTGTTGGTTCACGGGCAAGCCAGAAAACCGGTCTCAAAGTCGGTGACACCTTCAAACCGGAAGCCGCCCAACAAGCCGATTTCGGTGAAGAACATAAACCGTTCAAAGTTGTCGGTATCCTCAATCACACCGGAACTCCAAACGATAATGCTATCTTTATTAACCTCGACGGATTCTACGATATGCACGAAGATCAAGATGATCACGCCCATGAAAATGAAACCAAAAATTATTCGGCAATTCTCTTGATGACCAAACAAAACGCAGTCAGACCTGAAGGAACCGCCGTCAATCCCGATTCGGCAGACTTCAACCCTTCCGCCGTTCTCAATGAAAGAGCTTATGTCAATATCGACGCTATGAAATTACCCGATGTGTTGGATAAAACAACCGATGTTCAGGCTGTTTCCCCAATCAGTGAAATCGCAAAATTATTATCCAGCGTGATCGGAAATATCCAAATGGTTCTGATTTTTCTTGCGGTTCTTGTTGTTATTGTTGCGGGAATTGGAATGATGGTGAGTATTTACAACTCCATGAGTGAACGACGGCAGGAAATTGCTGTTATGCGTGCGCTTGGTGCAAGACGGTTGACGGTAATGACCATTATCTTACTCGAATCGATTTTATTATCACTTGGCGGTGGTATTCTTGGTTTGTTCTTCGGACACCTTTTAATCGGCGGTATGAGTCCCTGGATCTCCGAATACACCGGAATTATTGTACGGAGTTGGAATTTTCAGTGGATGGAAATTATTCTGATTCCCGGTCTGATACTCCTTGCTTCCATCGTTGGTTTCCTGCCGGCAGCTGTTGCCTACAAACAAGATGTCGCCACCTCACTCGCCCCCTAAAATAAAATCAACTCAAAAAACAACGCTTGTACCAGCACAAACATTTGTTATAATAAAAACCCAAATGTTATAATTTTTTTCTATTGCCTTGCCGCATAATAATTTATGACAACAAAATAATGAAACAACGTCTCGAAATCAAAAATTTCGGTCCCCTTCGTAAGGTTGATCTTGATATTGACGATTACATGGTCTTTATTGGTTCCAACGCCGCCGGAAAAAGTACCATCGCTAAACTGATTTATTTTTTTCGTTCGTTAAGGTTTAGTTATGGGAGTTTAAATTTTACCGGTAATGATTCGTTAACGGATATTTTTAAGAGAGTTGGAGACATTGTTGAAGCCCAATTCGGTTTATTTTGGGATATTGAAGCATTACAAGATGATTTTACCGTTTCGTTTTATCCTGAATGTGATAAAAAAGATTCGGAACATTTATTTATACGTCTGAAAAAATCCTCCGCAACTCTGTCCGTCGAATGGAGTGAACGTTTTAAGAATGTTATCAATGAACGAATTGACCGTGTTTGTAAAGATTTTCTCAACGATAATAAAGAAAATCTGTTTTCAAATGAATTTCATGTGGATGTATCTCCAATATTTAATGATTATTTTAGCGCAAACAATGAATATTGCTTTATTCCTGCCGGAAGACAAATATTATCCTTACCAACTGATAATATGCCCCTTTTCAATGAAGGACGATTTGATTATCTCTTAGGTAATTTTATGAGTCTCATTAAAGAAAATAAATCTTCTTTTAATATTTATATTGATGAATTTAACAAACAAATATCAAAAATATTTTGGAAAAAGAGGATGAAATATAACAAAAATAGGAATACTAATTATTTAACTGTCAGTAATGAAACTTTTGATTTGACCCGTCTGTTGATAGAGAAAATTCTCAATGGTAAATATATCAGCACAAGAGAAGGTGAACGTATTTATCTAAACGAAAAACAATTTGTGAAACTTTATGAAGCCTCATCCGGTCAACAGGAAGTGCTTTGGATTTTGAATATTATTTTACTTTCAATATTAGCAGTAGAAGAAGGTTCATCTGAAACAGAAAATAATCATAAAAATATCATCATCATTGAAGAACCGGAAGCCCATCTTTTCCCGAAAACACAACGTGATATTACACACCTTATCTCCTTACTTGCAAACCAGAAAAATCAACAAGTCATCATTACAACTCATAGTCCCTATATTTTGACGGCACTCAATAATTTGTTGTACGCTTATAAACTCGGACAAAGTAAACCGGAAGAAACAGCAACCAAAATCAATCCGATGTTATGGGTTGACGGCAATCGTTTGGCGGTTTACTTTGTTGAAAACGGTACATGCCGTAATATTATTGATAGTGAGTTGGAAATGATTAGTACCAAAGAAATTGATAACGTTTCAAAAACCATCAATGATGAATTTGATGGTTTGTTTGATTTAAAGTATTCATAAAATTATGTCGTTTCAGAATTTTATTGCTCAGCAACAGGATAAATCTTACACAACAAACTATCACAATTCCAATGGCGGAACGATTGTTTGTGAGGAAAGAGCATCGAAATATGTTTACAAATATAAAAGCGGTGAAACATTGTTGAAACTACATGTTGACGGCGGTCTGATTTCAGATCAAAATATTTTGAAATGCGATTATCTGTTGCTTAACTATACGACAATAAATGAAAAGACTTGTTATCATTCGATTTTTATTGAGTTGAAAGGTTCCGATTTGACTCATGCGTGTAAACAAATTTGGACAACTATTGAAAATCTTGGTAATGATTTGAAAGGTTCTAAATTACATGCTCGTATTGTGTTGTCAAAAGTTCCAAAGATTGATATTCAAGTCAACCAATTGAAAGAATCTCTCATGAAAAAATATCAATGTCTTCTTTATTATCAAAGCCGTTTTATGGAAGAAGAAAGCGATCAAGATGGTTATCCTTCCCATTCCCAACACAAGGGAAATTGAAAATATTCAGTAGGATTTTTTGTTTCATTTTAGTTCTATTCTATTTGATGAATTATGTTACAGGAATTTGATCAGTCGTTGAGTACGGTTTCGAATGAGGCAATCGGTTCCTCAGGAATTACAGTGGGATATCGGGCAATCAGTGTGTTGGCGGTGATTGCGTTTATTTTTTCACTCTTTACGCCGTTGATGTTGTTGAGTAACTGGTTTGTGATTTGCCCGTTACTTGGTGCGATTTGCGGTTTGTTCGGACTTTACCGGATTTTATCGTGTCCATTCGATTACGCCGGTCGGAATTTTGCACTGGCAGGTATTATTTTTTCACTCGTACTAGGATTAAGTGCTGCCGGTTGGGGAACATGGAATTATTATTTCAGTATTCCTTACGGTTACGAAATCGTCAACTTTTTAGATATCCGCCCCGATCCCAAAACAAATAAATTACCGGAACATATTTTAGCTATCGCGAAAGATCATCGAAAAGTTTATCTTCGCGGTTTTATGTTTCCGGGACGACAACTCGCCGGAATTGAAAATTTCATGTTGGTTCGCTCTGTTTATCATTGCAAATTTTGTTCGCCCGAACAGAATCCGTTTGATATGATCAGTGTTCATTGCGTCGGCGATTTGAAGGTTCCGTTCCGAACACGAGCGGTTCATGTTGGTGGTGAACTGTATGTCAACCCTAATTTTCGTTACGGAGAATTGCCCTACCATATCGAAGCCGACCTCTTTCGATAATTCTGCCTCATACTTGAAAATTTGTTTTACATTTTTTGATAGGATAAGTTTTGGGACAGAATTTACGTAATAAATAAAATTTACAGAATTTTGGAAGAGAAACGCATGGCGGTCAATTCCGATAAAACCGAATTTCAAAATGTGATAAGTATATTACAGATATTGTTATAAAAATATTATTGTGGAACTATTGTTATGGAAACACTGTTTACAAGCCGGATTTTTAAGGTTGTCAGAAAGATGATCACAGGTCGAAGCGGTACATCGTTGGAACGGCATATTGTGATTCACCCTGGTGCGGTGGTGATTTTGCCGGTTCTCGAAGATGATCGTCTTGTGCTGATTCGTCAACACCGTGTTGCGGTTGACGAAACTCTGATAGAACTTCCGGCGGGGACGTTGGAACCAAATGAATTACCAATGGCTACCGCACGCCGTGAATTAATTGAAGAAACCGGTTACACCGCAAAAACAATGACTTCGATTATGACTTTTTTTGCATCACCCGGTTTTGCTCATGAAGAAATGCATCTTTTCAAAGCCATTGATTTAATTCCTGGTCCAACAGCATTGGAAGATGGCGAAAAAATTGAAACACTTATCATTGATCTGCCGCAGGCTCTTCAAATGATTGCCAGCGGTGAAATCAAAGACGCTAAAACAATTATCGGACTCTATTGGTTTCAATTAGAAAGAAATAGAGAATAGTGGAGAGTTGATAGTTGATAGTTGATAGTTGAAAGTGTCACATGTGAATTACTACCCAAACGGTATTACTCCGCTTGCGGCACTCTCCGCTATCAACTCTCCACTATCAACTAATTCTCTACCAATACCTAATTCTGTTGCGCAGCCACTTTCAGAAAAACAGAAATCCCCAATATCTTTCCAAGAAACACTGTCAATCGATCAAAAATGAGAAACAATTTCAGGAAAAATTAAAAGGATGTTCTTGTAAAAAGACAAGAAGTATTAGATAATTCATTGTGATCTTCCACTGCCCCGCTATTAACTATCCGCGATCAACTTTATGCCGCCCTTTCAGGGCAAAATAATGCTTTCACTATTGCTTAAAAAACCAAATACTAACAAGGTAAAGTATAAACCAAACTAAACTTAAACTAAACTTAAACCCAACCAAAACTTTAATTATATGCCTAGAATTGTATTACTTGATCCTATTTCCGACGACGGGAAAAATTTGTTGCGAAATGCTTCCAGAATCGAATTTGAAGAACGAATCGGTCTCAAGGGTGAAGAGTTAAAAAAATGTTTAACAGAATTTGACGGAGCTATCGCCCGCAGCGGAGTCAAAATCACCGCCGAAGCACTCGACGGCAATACTCGTCTCAAAGCAATTGCCCGTGCCGGAGTTGGTGTTGACAATATCGACACCAAAGCCGCCACAAAACTTGGAATTGTTGTAATGAATACGCCCGGCGGTAATACCATCTCCACCGCCGAACAAACATTCGCACTAATACTGGCATTGTCCCGAAATATCGCCCCAGCTTATCAATCGTTAATCGAAAAACGTTGGGACCGCAAAAATTTCACCGGTCATCAACTTGCCGGAAAAACAATCGGTATTGTAGGAATGGGACGTATTGGTCAGGTTGTTGCCGGATATGCCAAAGCGTTTGATATGAAAATTATTGCGATGGATCCGTTTTTCACTCCTCAACGGGCTGGAGAACTTGGTATTACGTTGGTAACTCATTTTCATGAGATGTTACCGCAAATTGATTTTCTGACAGTTCACACTCCACTGAATGACCAAACGCGCGGGATGTTCGGCAAAAAAGAACTCGAACTCATTAAACCGGGCGCGAAACTTATTAACTGCGCCAGAGGCGGAATTTATGATCTCGCAACATTGGTCGAAGGAATGGAAACAGGACAACTCGGCGGTGTGGCGTTAGATGTGTACGAGGAAGAACCTTGCACAAATCATCCATTATTCGGTAAACCAAATGTCGTTTGTACTCCGCATCTTGGAGCAAGCACCGAAGAAGCCCAAACAAATGTTGCTCTTGAAGCGGTTGAACTCCTAATTGATTACTTCACCAACGGAACAATCCGCCAAGCCGTCAACTTCGGAACTCTCGACACCAAAACATTGCTATCGCATCGCGGAGCACTTAATGTTGCTTACCGGCTTGGTGTTCTGGCGGCTCAACTCGGTCTTGGAACAATTAAATCTTGTAAAATGCGGTACAAAGGTGATGTTTCCAAAAAGGATACCTCACTTCTCTCCACTTCGTTTGTTGCCGGTTTGATGTCCGCTTCCATGAATGAGGACGTTAATATTGTCAGTGCTGCGTCGATGTTCCGTGAACGCGGTATTGACCTGATTGAAGAAAAAACATCGGAAGTCGGTGAATTTTCCTCACTCATTACAGCAGAACTAAGCGGTGAAAACAATACGGTGTCGATTTCAGGAACACTTTTCGGTAATTCTATGCCGCGTCTGGTAATGATGAATGATTACCGGTTGGAAAGTTTTCTGGACGGTCATTTATTGTTTATCGATCACTGGGACAAACCGGGAGTTATCGGAAACATCGGAACTGTTCTCGGTAAATACCATATCAATATTAGTAGTTTATCGCTTGGACGTGCCGAACCCAAACCCGGTGGTGTTGCTGTTGCCGTTTTGTCACTGGACGATGAACCAACACAAGAATCTCTGAAAGAAGTCAATGGTCTGCCGACTATTCAACGTGTTTACTTCGCAAAATTACCAACCGCAGATAAATTACCTGCATGGATGGGATAACCAACCGACAGTATTGTATTTCCGCGTTTTGACTTGTAATCACAACAAAGCCGATGAAATAATGCCGTCTGAATATTTCATTGATTTTTTACCCGATCAAATTATAATATGCAATGTTTTATTAATTTTTGTTGAATTGATTGATTGTTTTTTTTCAATTCATAAGATTTTTTGGAAAAACCGGTAATATTAAAATCGATTATGAACTCGATGCCGTCTATTTTCTACCGACCCTATAACTACTACCATGTCTGACAACTCTACCGTTTATACTAAAGACCCCAACATTGAACAAATCTGGGCAATGTTTCGGGAAACGACTAAGAAGATTCAGGAAACTTCTAATAATATTGAGAAGTTACAAACCAAATACGATACTATTCTTGAACGTGCAGCCGAAGAACGACGCAAAGAAATCGAAGAACGACGCAAAGAAGATGAAAAACGTCGTGTGGAAGATGAAAAACGTCGAGTGGAAGATGAAAAACGTCGAGTGGAAGATGAAAAGCGTCGTGTGGAAGATGAAAGACGGCGTAAAGAAGATGAAGAAAGCCGAAGACTAAGCGAGGAAGCAGCCAGGAAACGTGATCGCGTTGTTAAACAAGTTAGTCGTTCTCTTGGAAACTTAGGCAATCGTTTTGGCGAACTTGCGGAACATTTGGTTGCTCCGGGTATTGCAGATCGGTTTGACGAATTGGGTTATCATTTTGGCGGCGTTGCTCCGCACGGTTTTCTTTTCAAAATTGGTAAACGAGTTGTTGCTCAAGCCGATGTTTTGCTTGAGAATACGAAAACAATTGCGATTGTTGAGATCAAAGCCAAACCGGTGATGAGTGATATTGAAAACCATGTGAAGCGGATGGAAACAATACGCCAATATTATGAACAACTACAACCCCAAAACAATAAAGAACTTATTGGAGCAATTGCCGGTGCTATTTTTCCTGAAGAAGTTAAAAAAATGACTCTCGAAGCCGGTTTTTATGTTATCACTCAAAGCGGCGATACCATCAAAATTGAAGTTCCGGAAGGTTTTGAACCGCGTAAGTTTTGAATAAATTACGAATCTATAATGTTATAAATTTGTTAATTTTCCTTAGTTGTCTATTCATTTTTTGCTGAAGGTATTGTTTTGAAAACTGAAGAAAATACACTCCTTTCCGCTAATATTCTTGTTGTTGATGACGATCCTGCCATTCTTCGTCTTCTGACTCATTTATTGGAACAAGGAGGTCATCATGTTCGCACGGCGATGGACGGAAACCAATGTCTCCAGATGATTCTTCAGGATTGCCCTGATGTTTTGATTACGGACTGGATGATGCCTGGTTTGGATGGTTTGGAACTTTGCCGTCGTGTCCGCCAACTTCATAACCGTAAAGTTTTACCGCATTACACTTACATTCTTCTTCTGACTGCTCAATCCGGTAAAAAGTTTTTCATTGAAGGGCTTGAATCGGGGGCTGATGATTTTATTGAAAAATCAACAGCAAGTTTGTCAGACCTCCGTATTGAAATCAAAGCCCGACTCAAAGCAGCACTTCGCACTCGTAAACTGGAAATTGATCTTGAATTTGCCGCAAAATACGACGCCTTAACACAACTTCTAAATCGTGTAACTTTTTTTGAATTGGCGCAAGTGATTTGGGATCGGTCGATCAAAAACAAATTTCCGCTTTCCACAGTGATGTTTGATTGTGATTTTTTCAAGCGTATCAACGATATTCACGGACATTTGGCGGGTGATGCGGTTTTGCGTGAAATGGCGGCTATTCTCAAGAGTTTTTCCCGAGCTTCTGATATTATTTGCCGTTACGGCGGTGAGGAATTTTGTGTTCTTTTGCCGGGTTGCAACGAAAAAACGGCGTGGAATTGGGCGGAACGGATTCGGCGGCGGTTTGAAACCAATCCGATTAAACATGGTAATTTTGAAATCAGTATTACGGTTAGTTTTGGTATTGCGGAACGTATGGAAGATACGGCGTTTCTCGATCAACAAATTGAACGAGCGGATCAGGCGTTGCTTTTTGCGAAAGAATCAGGGCGAAACCGTTGTATCAGGTTTTCGGAAACAATTGCAAGTGAAACAGAAAGTATTCACGGAACCAATGATCTGATGGAATTATTTGCCGGAGTTACAGCCGGTGAGGTGATGACGCCGTTTACTTTGAGTATTAGTTCTAAAGAGACGGTGGCATCGGTTATTGACTTTTTTCTCCGAACACGGATTGAATCGTTGCCGGTTGTTGACGAGAACGATCATTTGATTGGCATGGTCTCCGAAAAAAACCTAATCCCGTTGATCGGCAATCTTTCCCGATGGCAGGAACCGATTGGAGATTTAGTAACACCGAATGTGATTTGTTATCCGGCGGAGACACCGCTTAAAATTGTTTTTGATTTCCTTTGCCGTGTTTCTGCGAGACAGATTTTGCTTGTCCAAGAAAAAACGCCGGTTGGATTTATCAATCGAACTCCGTTACTCCGTTGGTTACGCAATCGTTGGGCGGTATTTTGCGGACATTTTAATGAAATTGTTCCGATTATTTCGGTTCGGGATATTCCGGTACAAAATCTTAAGGATTCTATAGAAATCTTGAGGAAAGAGTTAGCGGTTTTGGATGAAACCATCGCCAATCAAGACAACGACGAAAATTGGGAAAAGAATCGTAATCGTATTGTGGCGTTGATTTCGCAATGTCAGGATGTTATGGATCAGGTGTTGAAATACAGTGCTTCCCATTCGGAACCTGATTCTGAAAGTTTATCTCCATTTGCATCATTATGAAACGGGTTATTCTATTTTTTTCTGTTCTATTTTTTTATACGATATTATCTTTGGTCATCGGAGCGGAAGACGAACCCTTACCGCCCCAACCGGAAAATGCAATGAATATTGCCATTGAAGCGGACGAAAATACTTCAAAGGAAAAAGTTTCGGCGGAGCGTCCGGTACGAAAAAAAGGAACACGTCCAACACGTTCCCGTTCTAAACTTCCTCAAGGAATTTTTGGGACGGAAAGTTCGGTAACTCCCGATGCTACTGATACGATATTAGGTGGAACCAGTCCGGCTCTTTGGGAAATAGAGCGTTCTGTGCAGACGGACGACGACAATATTCCGGATCTGTTGGAACGGAGTACGATGGCACCGCCGGTTCCCGGTAAAATAATTCGTTACGTAACGCAATTTATACAACATTATGATCAGAACATGGATGGTATTCTTCAAGAGGAGGAATGGAAAAAGATATCGGGAACTCCGCAGTCGATTGACATAGACGGTGATCGTGAAATTACGATGGAAGAGTTAATTCGTTTTATAGCGATTTACGGAGAAGGACGAACGATTCATCATCCGCAGCAGGTCGAACGATATTTTCGACCGAAGCTGATTTCTTCGCAATTTCAGTTATTCAAACCGTTTTTGCCGGTTCCTGAACTTTCTGCAACAACAGAATCAAAATCTGAAAAAACAGACATTCCTCAGGCAGAGGTTCATTCTGTAACAGATCTTACGGAGGAAGCGATGACTGAGGATGAGACACCGATTGACGACGAGGTTTATGCGGAAATTATTGCGAACCGGTTAGCTCCTGCGGTTAAGAAATACGATACGGCGCCGGAGTCACTTCGTGGAGTTCCGGTTTGGTTTTTGCTTCGAGATCAGGATGGTGATGGACAGGTTTCGTTAAAAGAGTTTGCTCCAACACTTTCTGTTTCGGCGTTGGGAATATTTGGGCGGCTGGACAAAAACGGAGACGGTTTTCTCACACCGGACGAAGTCCGAACCGTAACCGCAAATGAAAAACCGACGCCATAACCAGTTCAGAGTAATTGAAATTCTCAGAATCGTTTCGGAATTTTTTTGAAATCACAAATGGATAATGGCGGAGACATCACGTCCGGGTTGAAGGAGCCAGGAATGTCCGCTTGGTCGGTTTTCTACTTCGATAAAAACTTCAAACAAATTTCCAGCTTCAACTTTCGGATGCGCAAAAACAACCTTACCAGGAAATTCCTCAATGTGACCATTAACCATCGGCATTAAAACCGTAACATTTTTTCCGTCAACCATATCCGGTGTATAATATTTGGCGTTAACTTTACACTTAGCACGAAGGGTATTAAGTTGCATGATTTCCAGCACCGGATCGCCTTCCCGTAACCATTCGCCTTCTGCCTTATCAATTTTGACAATCATTCCGTCGATGGGAGCAATCAATTTGCGAAGATTGATAAGAACTTTTATTTTAGCAACTTCTTTTTCACTGGCGACGACTTCACGAGTTTTAACTTCTTCAAGTGTATATTTTTGGAGGCGGAGATTGGCATCAGCTTGTTGTAAGGCTAAGATTGCTTTATTGATTTCGATTTGTGTGATTGCTTTTTCATGTAATTTATTTGTTTCTCTCAACATTTGGAGTTCAGCTTCAGCAACACGATACCCCCATGCGGCATATTCGACTTCGATTTTCTTTTCCCGTTCAGCAACTGCAACATCGAGTTTACATTCACTGATTTCGAGATTGCACTGTAATTCTCGATCATCGAAACCGCCAAGAATCTGATCTTTAAAAACACGCATTCCCTCAACAATCGGAATCAGAACCGGTTGACCATCGGCATCTGTAACAATATGACCTTGGGTATCACGTTGTTCGGTTTTGAGCGAAGTCAACACTGATTGATAGGCTGCTGCCAGAATGACATGATTTCGTTTTGGGACTTCAAGTATTCCTGTTACGCGAACAGCATTGGAATCCTGTTCCGGTTGGGCAAAAGCGGTGTTGGGTTCTGCCACAGACGCGACAGTTATTGGTGAAGAGGGAGCTGTTGTGGTTGCCGAAGTTGTTATGGGCGGAACCGCAACGGTTGGCAACACGGGTTGTGTTTTGGCAACCGGTTTGTCGGGCGGATACGCAACAGTTTGCCGTTTGGGTTCGGGTTTAGGTTCTGGGGGCAAAACCGGAATTTGCTCATCGGCATTCGTTGTTGTCTCCACAGACAAAACTGTTGCGGAATTTGCCGATATGGTAAGATATTCTCCGGCTTCCGGACCGGATAACGGCAAGAGTGAAAGAAGAATAAGAGTGTTGTACATAGTTTCTATCCAATAATAAAAATTCTAAAATCCTTATCAACCCATGGTTAACAATTCTAATTATAAATTTATTATGTGTCAAGTGGTTGTGATTTGCTGAAAATATTTCTTCTTCTTTGATTTGAGCGGAGTTTGATTTTTTGACAAAAGTGTTTATTTTTTGAGAATACAAAATAAATATAACGATTGCGTTGTGATTTTGTTTTGTAACTTGTGCTTTGTTAGTCTTAAAATTGGGAATAACTAGAAAGGTCAACTTGGATTGAACAGACTATAACTATTCAGTATATAAATTATGTCATATATCAGTGGAATTTTTTTTCTTCTACGTCCTGAAAGGACAACATAAACCAGCCCTATCCAACGGGTAGGGTCAAAGTTACCGCCAACAAGATCGCCCTGAAATGGCAGGATATTAGTTGATAGTGGAGAGTTGATAGTTGATAATGGAGAGTGTCGCAAGCGGAGTAATACCGTTTTGGTAGTAATTCCGCTTGCGAACTCTCCACTCTCCACTATCAACTCTCCACTACTTTATGAGGTTGTTTTTGGTGATTAATTTAAGACAATGAGAAGTACCTCTATTATTTTTTTTGTTTTAATCCTTCGAGTTCGAACACGTATTCTTTTTGTTCTTTTGTAACTGTAATTGTTTCCTTTGATTGCCCCGACATGTATTTTTTAGGAATCAATGACGGCGGCTCGTTCATATCAACCGGTTGACCGGACTTCTTAAACGAAACAATATAATTACCGGGAACAACGCCTTTAAAAACAGAACTTGTTATCATTGTTGCTTTTCCTTCGATGTTTGTTTTTCCGCCGGAACTCCATTTATTGACTTGTTTATCTTCTGGAATCAACATCACACCCACACCTTCCATTACTTCACCTCCAAATGTTACAAAGATCGTGCAAGGAGTCAATTCCGGTAAATCGGCGGGACGTTTCGGTCCCCAATGGCAACCGGTCAATAAAAGAATACAAACAAATAAATAAATTATCGTTGTAAAATATAATTTCATGTACATTTTTTGTATCCTGAAATTTCTTGATTTTTTATGGTAAACGATACAGAATTTATAATCCGGGTTTAGCAAAACCGGAATCGACTTTACCGTAATTTCGCCAAACGTCCAAAGAAACAGTGTTTGAAACAAACCGGACACTTCCATCTCCTAATGTTACATTAACACCGCCGGTATGAAAACTTCTGGCGGCATAATAACCGTAAACTGATCTCCAACCCAAATCAGGATGTAACGGATTCGGTGTGCTGTATGTTGAAAACAGAGTTGCCGGTGCGCGGGCGGAAAGCCAAAGATAACCACGCCAACCGAAAAATTTAGTAGCACCGAGAACAGCAGCATCAAGATCGACTGGTTCCGTTAATCCACATCCGCCTGGATATTCAGCAAAATGCGTATTGTCGCCAGCTAATTCCTCTAAACCACTTCGTAACCAAGGTTGATCACCAGGGTGTCCGGGATTCGTTCCTCGTGGTGTTCCATCGCCGATAATTGCTTCACTTAAAACGATAACGTTACTGGTTCCATCAGTCATCGACTCGAAACCTGTAAATGAATCATCGTAAAATGTTCCGTCTGTCCGAAAAAAAACGTCGTAATTTGTTCCGGTGGCAGAACCGGTACAACACATATAATTGTTTGTTGCGGTTGGAGTTACCACTGTTACTGGTTGTGGTCCTGAATCTGTATCACAGGCGATTGTTGTCATGAGATTAGGTCCCGGATCAGACGGACAACGAAATGCAGAGATTGGAACTTGCGATACCATACTTGCAGAATCTGCAACAGCGTTACTGAAAGGTTCACATTTACAAAATATCCATGGGGAAGATGTACTTCCTTTTGGCAAACTATCGTAAAGAGCGGATTGTTCCATATAGGGCAACAACCAAAAATGCGGCGCAATCAGTTGTCCGCCGGGGCAACAAATTGACCCATTAAAACGTGTTGTACGAGCCGCCAAGCCCGGCAATGCGTTCAGTGCCGCATGGTAATTGTGTAACGCAATCCCGTACTGTTTCTGATTGTTGTTACACTGCACTCGTCTTGCGGCTTCTCTTGCTGCCTGAACGGCGGGTAACAGCAGCGCGATTAACACGCCAATAATCGCAATGACGACAAGAAGTTCGACCAAAGTAAACGCATTTTTAAGAGAATGGTACATGATTTTCACCTTTCTATTGGGAAGTATTTTTTGTTGCATGTCGGCATTGAAATACGGAATACATAAGATGTTACGAATCGTATTCGCCGCATAAAATCGTCCTCATTTATTTGTTCTTAGTAATACGATTGACAGATTCGTATTACTCATGTAAGATAGTTTATCACACATGTTCTCTGTGTCAAGGGACACGAATGGTGTTTACGAATGTTCAATTTATTAGATTTTATTTAGAGAAGTATTGCCGATGCTGAAGAGATTTTGGATATCTTTATTTATATTGTTAGTGATATTGTTTTGCGGTTGTGTTCGGCGGGGTTCAATTACAGTACCGCTTGAACCGATTCGGACACTTGAACAACTGGAAACCTATCGTCGTCAAGGTCTTATACCGGCAAAGATAGAGCGTATTTTTTGTAGCGGCGGAACGCTCCGGCTTGCGGTTTATTTGGAAAGTGCTGATAAGGTGGTCGCGGTTGACAGTAATGAACGTCGGGAGAAGGGTCGTAGCGGGATGAAGGCGTATTTGGCGGCTCATCCTGAATTTTATGAGTTACCGATTGGTGGTGAGACGAGTGGTCGTGACAATCCTGAAACACTTTTGGGGCTTCCCAATCCGCCCCAACTCATTATCAAAGCGGATACGGGAGCCGGTTATAATCCAGAGGAGCTGACCCGGCGCACCGGAATTCCGGTGTTATTGGTACCGATGCGTGGTCTTACGGTTGGTCGCAAAGAGTTTGATGCGGGACTTCGTCTTATGGGAGCGGCACTTGGTAAAAGTGAACGAGTTGAAGCGGTTCTTGAATTTTTTGACTGTGAGATGGCAGAGATTAAATTACGGGTTCAAAAGGATGAATCGGCTGGACATTCCAAACCCTTAACGTATGTTGGCGGAGTTTCGTATAATGGTTCTCATGCGTTTAATTCTACTGAAGCCGGTTATCCGCCGTTTGTGATTGCGAATGCGAATACTCCGGTTAAAGACAATGAGAACGAACCCACACTGGGCAAACGTCACACGATGCTTGCCAAAGAAAAGATTCTTGAATGGGATCCGGAGATATTGTTTCTTGATCTTGGGACGCTTTATCTTGGCGAGGCGAGTGGTTTGGTCGAACTCCGAACTGATTTAGCGTATCGTTCACTCAAAGCGGTTCGGGAAGGTCATGTTTATTCCTTGTTGCCGAACACGTTTTATTTTGTGAATCACGATGTGGTACTGATTAACGCTTGGTATGTTGGTAAGACGCTTTATCCGGAACAATTCACGGATATTGATCCGAAAATGAAGGCTGATGAGATTTTTACATTCCTTGTCGGCAAACCGGTTTTTGAACAACTTAATGCCGAACTGGATCATCTTGCACTGGAAAAACTGAGGTAGTTGTTGAGTGTTGATAGTGTTCGCAAGCGGATTACTACCGGAACGTTGGGGGCAAAGCTCCGCATGTGACACTCTTCACTCTTAACTTTCAACGACTCAATCTCAATAATAAACAATCCATTATCCTCGAAAAACAAAATAGTACAGTATTAAGTATTGTTATAGATAATAAAAAATCCGCAATGAATATTGAAAAAATATTGGATCAGTTTTGTAAGCGAATTTCATTTCTTCGGAAATCAAAAGATGATATAAATAAATTGATCGATTTAAGAACCCATTCCGAAATAACGATACAAAATGAGACCTATTATCAATACGGTTCAAATAAAAATTCTGCTGTTATCGGATATTTTTGTTCTTTTATTTGTTTTTATTATTTTATTTGAACATTTTTCCATTGAACAATTCCGGGCGGTGTTTGATGTTGTTCGAAAGCGGTGATGTTTTCCAGAGTTTTGCCGGCAATCGCCTGCATCGCTTCAATGGTGAAAAACGCCTGATGTCCTGTTACAATTGCGTTGGGAAAGGTTAGAATCCGCGCCAACGTGTCATCCTGAATCACCCGACTCGAAAAATCTTCAAAGAATACTTCCGCTTCTTCTTCGTAAACATCAATCGCAAGCGAACCAATTTTACCGCTTTTGAGTCCGGCAATTGCAGCATCCGTATCCAGTAATTCACCGCGACTTGTATTGACAATCATGACACCGGTTTTCATTTTTGTAATTGTTTCAGTATTGATCAGATGCCGAGTGTCCGGTAACAAAGGACAATGTAACGTAATAATATCCGATTTTTGAAACAGTTCCTCACGTGAAACATACCGGACTCCCAATGTTTTGAGTTCCTCATTTTCGTACAAATCCGATGCCAATATGTTACACCCGAAACCGCGAAGAATTTTTGCGGTTCCTGCTCCGATTTTTCCTGTTCCGAAAACACCGGCGGTTTTACCGTACAGATCAAAACCGAGAAGACCGTCCAATGCGAAATTACCTTCGCGTGTTCGGTTACAAGCTCGGTGAATGTGCCGGCTCAATGTCAAAATCAGACCGATTGTGAACTCCGAAATAGACGCCGGAGAATAAGCCGGAACACGCGCAACAGTAATACCCAAATTTTTCGCCGCCGGAAGATCAACATTGTTAAATCCCGCACAACGAAGTGCCGCCAAACGACAACCGTGATTGGCAAGACATTTCAGTACAGACGCGGTTAATTCGTCATTGACAAACACACAAACTGCCTGAAAACCTTCCGATAATCGGCACGTTTGCTCATTCAGACGGGCATCGTAAAAAAATAGTTCATGCCCCCAACGTTCATTTGAACTCGTTAAATACTTCTGATCATACGGCTTGGTACTAAATACAGCTACTCTCATATTTCACCTTTTTACTAAATAATTGTTTCTAAATAAATATACAATTTTAGTTACCGGATATTTTATAATTGTACGAAAAGACGTTTATTTATGGTTCGGCAAGCAGTGTTGTGAAGAGAGTTTGTTTTGTAGAAACGAGTTTAATATTTGCCCAAGCCGCCCAGTCTGCAGACGAATTATTTTTCGTACCAACATCAGCGACAAGACGTAATCGAATCGTTTTACCCTGCCATGCGGATAAATCACAAACGAATGAATTCCAATTTCGCTCCGCCCAAAGAATTTCGCCCGCAAGCACTTCGTCTTTATCAGGCTCTGAAACAAAAACTCGGTAAAGTACTCCGTCCGACTGATCACCGCCGTTACGAATTCCTACCTCACTGGAAAACGTAATTCCATCTTCTTTCGGTACAGTAATTGGTTCGCTCAACAGAAATGTGTAACCTACGCCGCCTAAGTACGGCGGATGAATCGCCCAACCGCGTTGTGTTTTTTCGCCGCAAGAAAGAGGACTGTTGTAATCGGCATTCGCACCGCTTTTACCATCTATTGCCGCCGGTTCTTTGCCGCGCAAACAATAACCGATGTCAAAATGTTCCGGTAATTTGTGTTCGCTTAACCTCAAAACTGACTTGAGTTGATATTTTTGTTCAAATTTCATTTTGCCGGACGTAATAACCAGTTTCAACGGAATCGTTTGCGGCTCCGTCGGAATATCAATTTTGAACGATAATTTTTGTTCCTGACCGGATTGCAACAAAATATCTTGTTTCGTTTCTGTTTTCTCACCTTGTTGTAATTCAAAATAGAACGAATTTTCATTATTAAAATTGGAGCGAATCACAAAATGAATTAAATTATTTTCCGCATCAAAATTTGAACTAACGTTACAGAGCGGAACAATTTCAAAATCAGAACCGTTGATCCAATACAACGTATTCACCTTAACATCAGACGGAATCGTTATCGTTCCAATATTTTCACCGGGAACAACTTTGTAGTATTTCGATTCGGGAACAGAAATACTTTTCGGTTTTTCTTTCGGTGTCAGCAGATAACTGAACGCTCCTTCAACCGGCATGACATGAACCTTACCGCGTGAATATCGGGTTTCCGCTTTGCCAATGATTTTTCGTTCAAAATCCAGAGCAACCGCATCAGCATCAGCGTCATTGTCCAAACGGACAGCATGAAGTGTACTTCGTGTTTCATAATTTGGTTCACCGGCAATCATTTCCCAACGCCCTTCATCATCAACATTTTTCAATACAATAAGTTGCCGATCACAAAGCAAACGATCAAACCAATACGGTGAACCTTTGGGATTGTTCCGAACTTCAGCAAAAAGATACGACGGCGAATCAACATAATCAATTCGTTTACCATCGCTTTCAAAACTTTGTGCCGTTAATATTTTCGCCGGATCGTCAACACACCAACTATTCTGTGACAAGAATGTTCCAAACTTTGCATTGGCAGTATCCTGTGAACCTTTAATGTACCAACTGTTCGAATCTTGTTCCGAATTTCCATTGACATAAATTTTCAAACCGTCTTCGTATTCAATGACGAGCCGGTTAAGTTTGACTTTATCAGCGGCAATTGCCTCCGATGTTGTCAACAGACGACCAGTCTCATCGGCGTAACGGATTGATTTAACATTTTGTGTACCGTAACGTTTGGCAATTTGTTGAACAGTAAAATAAGACCGCAACCCGTTAGAAAAACCATATTCCATTGACAAAAAACCTGTGTGTCCAAAAGCAAGTGTTGCAGTTAAAAAACGGTCGAGTGCAGATTGTTTGTCTTTTTCCGTGCGTAAATTCTCCCTGCCGAAAAACATTCCGGGATTACCCATTCCGAAATTATTCTCCAACGGATGTATCTTTAACAAATCAAAATCGACAATCCAAGGATTTTCAGGAATTATGTACGTTTGATCTTGTGCGTAATTTCCATCGGTCAAACCGCTGTAATACCAATGGTTATTACCTTCGCTATAAACAGGACCATTCCATATTTTCTTTTGATGCAACAAAATTTCACCGTAAGCATAAAATGTTGCAGCAAATGTTCCGGCTCCGGGATTACGCTCATCGAAATCGACATACATCCATGGAGTTACCGCCGTGTGAACATCACAATAAGCGGTATTGAAACCAAACTTTTTTTGTACAATTTCTGTGATTTTCGGTTCCATTTGAACTGACCGAGTTGGTTTCGGATTATAACATCTTGTCCATGCGGATTGAAAATTTCCATCGGGAAGACGTGTTACCCAATTTTCATTCCAAAATTCATTGACCGGAGCGTAATCGGTGTAATTATTGTACGGACCGTAGATATAACCGAGAGCTTGAATTTTCTGTGTATAATCTTTGTGAGCTTCGTCGCCGCCGCGTTCCGGAGCAGTGTAAGTTCGGAACGTAAAGCTCTCGCCGCCGTCACGCCACATCGTTTCGTGATCCGTAATCAACATCTTTTCAACACCGTAACGCCTAATTCTGTTCCAATATTTGAAATCGCGGTCGTGATTTGATGAACCATGTGCCCGCCAGACACGTTCCGCTGTAACATGTTTCCATGTCGACGGATTGTTGGGAATATTGGGCAACACTTCTTCAAACAACGGTGAAACAGTTAAAAACAGGCGTTCAAAACAATCGTTACGTTTTCCATTTGTTTTCGGTTTGTAACGGCTTCCGCTGTCGAAAATCACAAGATCATCTTCATTTTTATTTTTGTAAATTTTGTTTCCGAAAAATAACTGTGACGAATTTGAGCGTGTGTGATCGATCATTGGCAGAAAGAACAACGGTTTTGCCGGATCATCGCCGTCAACGAGAATTGCCGGCCGCGTACCTTCGCCGCCGTGACCGACAAGATACGGAACAGTAATAAGTCGAGGATTTTTTGATCCGGAAATTTTGCCAAACACTACTTCACTAACTTTTCCGCCGGAACAACGAACATCAATAAGAAGTGATTTTTGTACAATTTGAAAACAATATTCGATTTCCTGTTTATCAACATCATTACCAAATTGCCAACGGAATGTTGCAATATTATTTTCATTAGAAAAGGTTAAGAGTTTTGCCGGTTCGTTGGGCGAGTCTTTTGACTGTTCATTTTCGAAACGGATTCCGCCGTTTTGAAATTGAAATATTCGTGATTCTGTGTTTGGCGATGTTGCCGGTTCTGTCCACGTAAAACTCAAATCGGCAAATGTTCCTGTTTTCGGTACATAATTCCAAACAAGACGTCCGTCTGTTCCCTGATATTCAAACTGAAACAATTTTCCATCCTTATCCGATGTTAAAGTATTCTTAAATTCTGTGCATAAATTGTTCGGTAAAATAGTTAGTTCACGATTCGGGAACGGCAGTTTGCCGGTTCCTGTATTTGTTCCGGTTGTTTGCCCTTCCGGTAACGAAATATTCCGTAACGGACGCGGTTCATATTCTAACGGATTAAGTTCTTCTTTGTAGAATGAAATATTGTCAAAATAAAGTATTCGCGGTTCCGAATTACGACCGTTACGAATTTCAAAACCGTCAAACTGCGGCGAATTACCAAGCAATTTGAGTTGTTCTTCGGAAAGTTTACGATGAATGAGAAACCACTCTTTCCATCGTACCGTATCAAGAGGTATCTTAACAATTTTTTCATTTTCGCTTTTGAGTAACAAATCGAGTTGGACACGCGGTGTTGAAGCGTCGCTTTCCCATGCCCAGTTATTACCGTAAACCCAAATATTGACGCAATCAAACGGAAATGTTACAGGAATAGGTTTCGGCGGTTTAAGTGTGATGACCGGCGATTTTGAGGTTTCGGTCGGAGCGAATTTGTACGTTAATTTGCCGACTCCGTTTTCCCAAAGTTGTTGTTCACGGCTTTGTTCAAAGGTTGCTTCGGTTTCGGCAGTTTCAACTGTCCAGCCATCGAGATTTTCAAACCCAAACAACACCGGATGATCATCCTGAATCCGACCGGCATTGACCATTTCATAAGGACGTTTGCCGATATTTTCGGAGGCGTTGAGTGTTTCCGCCGTGAATAATATTGCGAACAAAAAAAACGGCACGGACAACAGTATCGACCATAATATTGATACAAATAAACGCATGAAATATTCTCCTGTTAAATTTTTTGACACTAACAAAATCAGAATTATTCATCAACAATTGAGTAAAATATGAATAAACAGCTCTTTGGCTGCTGAAATTGTTTTATTAGAAAAGTAAGGTGAAAATAAAGTTTATTAAAACAATTACAAAACCTTCCCTGAAAATTTCATTGAAATGTTACAATATACTCATCACATTTGACCATTTGGTTTTCATTTTTTGACAGGATAAACAGATTTTATCGGATTTAAAATAAGGGACATAATAATTTTGCTCTTATAAATCCGAATTTTAAAGTGCAATGAGTATAAACATTAATTGAATAACTTTAAGAATTATATCCAATGATGCTGATATGTTCAAGAACTTTGTAATATTTTATGTTTTTTGTAATATTTCAGTGGAATTTTTGTTTTTCGATTTTCACCCCGAAAGGGGTGTAATTTTCATAACCGTAGGTTATTGACCTGCGGAGAGACACCATCAATGTTCCTCTGTCTGAAAGACAGAATTTTAAAAATCGAAGATATGATTCGGATCGTTTAGTTTCGTCTTTCAGACGATGTTGAGGAGAGATGTTTACCATAGGTCGCGCTGCGTTTGACTTACGGTTATGAAAATTCCACCCCTTTGGAGTGAAGAAGAAAAAATAATAATTCCACTGATAGATTACTGTTTTTTTAGTTTAACCACAAAGATCGCAAGGATTTCAATTATATCATTTTTCTTTATGTTCTTTGCGAAAAACTGCGTCATCTGCGGACTCTGTTGATAAAACAGACAGTTACAGTTGTTGACTGTTGTTGACTGTTGTTAATTATTTGATAATAATAAAACGTTCATTTACATAATTAGTTACAAACGAACAATATCATTGTCACTTAACCTAAAAAACAATAACTTGAAAACAGTATTTTT
>JAITBS010000186.1 GCA_031283515.1 Planctomycetaceae bacterium | reverse complement strand
TTTTATATTAGCGAACATATTTCATATCCTTCTGCGCCCTGTGTAACACTATTGGGTTTGCATATTTTTTCATCATAATATCAACGGATTTTTGGGATATTTTCTCAAGATCTTTTTTTAATTCAATAAGGTTTTTTAAATCATACGTTTCCGTGTCTATATAAAAATCAATATCATTTGCTGTTTCACCTCGCGCAAAAGAACCGAAAATTCCAATTTTGTCAAGTTTGTACTTCTTGAGAATATTTTCATTTTTTATGGCTTTTTCCAACGCCTCAAATGTTTCTATGCCGGTGTTTTGCATTTTATCGTACATTTTTATTTTTTCTCTGATACATGTGTCCCAATAATCTATAATTTATTATTTGTATCTATTCGTAACTATTCAATAGAGTTTTTATTTTGTATCATCAGGTTAAATAATCGTAAGATAGGCGACGTTTCTCCGAAGGGCAATCACCCGCGCCGCAACGGTTAAACAGTAATTGGATTAGGTAATATCCCTTACCAACCGGCGCAACATTTCGGCAAAACATCGCCTATCTTTTGATTTTGACCGTTCATGGTTACAAACCATGAACAGACATAAACAGTTACAAAAATTCTACATTAATCGTTCTTTTTTGCGTTTGTCAGGGCGGTGTAGAAGTTGAAACGTTCTTCGACTTCGCGTTGAGATTGTTCGATTAACCGCTCGAATACGTCCGGCTTTGCACGATTCAAAACCGCAAACCGGTTTTGTTTCAACTCAAAATCTTTGACCAAACCTTCCGGCGTTTTCGACGTTACTTCAAGCGGTTGGGATTTGCGAGGATCATAAGTGTAAAGAGGCCAATAACCACATTTCACCGCTTCCTTTTGCAATTCCAAACCAATCTTCATGTCCGCCATACCATGAGCAATACAATGAGCATACGCAATAATCAACGACGGTCCCGGATACGCTTCCGCCGCCCGAATCGCTTTGATAGCGTGATTCGGATTCGCACCAATAGAAATTTGCGCAACATAAACATTGCCGTAAGCCATTCCCATCATACCAAGATCTTTTTTACGGGTTGGTTTTCCGCCTGCCGCAAATTTGGCAACAGCTCCTTTCGGAGTGGATTTTGACGCCTGACCTCCGGTGTTGGAATAAACTTCCGTGTCCAGAACCAAAATGTTAATATCGCGTCCCGACGCAATCACATGGTCAAGCCCGCCGTAACCAATATCGTATGCCCAACCGTCGCCGCCGAAACACCAGCAACTCCGCCGAACCAGCGAATCCGCAATATTGAGCAAATTCAAACCGGTTGCACAAGCGTCCGGTGTTGTTTTGTCGCACGTCCCGCGATCCAAACACGCCTGAACCTTCGCTTTCAATTCGGCAACCCATTTTCGTTGTAACGCAATTTCCGCTTCGGTTTCCTGTTTATTGTTTAGGATATTGTCAACGAGTTCGGCACCGATTTGTTCACGCTTTGCCGTTAGAATTTCTTTGGCGTAAGCGTTCTGCTGATCAACCGCAACACGAAGACCTAATCCAAATTCGGCGTTGTCTTCGAACAACGAATTACACCACGCCGGTCCGCGACCATTGGCATCTTTGGTGTACGGCGTCGTCGGCAAGTTCCCGCCGTAAATCGATGAACAACCGGTTGCGTTGGCAACCAACATCCGGTCACCGAAAAATTGCGTAACCAGTTTAATGTACGGCGTTTCACCGCAACCGGCACATGCACCGGAATATTCAAAGAGCGGCAGTAAAAGTTGCGATCCTTTGATGCTGTCGGCGTTGACTTTTGAACGGTCAACTTCGGGAATTGAAAGGAAAAAATCCCAATTTGCCCGTTCCGCTTCAAGATGGTCAATCTTGGGTTCCATATTAATTGCTTTGCGTCCTTCAACCGCTTTGTTTTTGCCGGGGCAATTTTGAACACAAAGACCACAACCAACACAATCATCAGGAGCAGGTTGAATTACCGCTTTATTACCGGGAAATTCCTTGCCTTTCCAATCGGCGGAATGGAATGTTTTCGGAGCATTGGTCAACAAATCAGGGCTGAACGTTTTGAACCGAATCGCCGCGTGCGGGCAAACCAACGAACACTGACCGCATTGCAAACAGACAGACGAATCCCAAATCGGAATATCAATAGCGATATTCCGTTTTTCGTACTGGGAAGTTCCGGTCGGGAAAGAACCGTCCGCAGCCGGAAGTAACGCACTCACCGATAAATCATTGCCGCGAGCCGCAAGAATTTCACCGAGTGTTTCCTTGACAAACTTTGGCGGATTACCAACCGCTCCGGTATGCCGATGTAATTGCGACGAAACGGTTTGCGGATAATGAACCTCTTTGAGCGCGGCAATCGCCGAATCAACCGCATCGTAATTCTTTTGAACAACCGCATCGCCTTTTTTGCCGTAAGTTTTTTTGATAGCTTTTTTGATGTGCCCGATGGCTTCTTCGGAAGTTGGAAAAAGTTTTGCCAACTGGAAAAAACAGGTCTGCATTACCGTGTTGAGACGATTTCCCATTCCGGCTTCGCGGGCAACCGTAACAGCATCGACAACATAAAATTTCGCTTTTTTGTTAATGATTTCCTTTTGCAATTCCGCCGGAAGGTGATTCCAAACTTCATCGGGACCATAAGGCGAATTGAGTAAAAATGTTCCGCCTTCGACCAACGGTTGCAACATGTCAAGTTTTTCGGTGAAAATGAATTGATGACACGCAATAAAATTCGCCTTCGTAACAAAATACGAACCCTTAATCGGTCGCGGGGAAAACCGAAGATGGGATTCCGTAACGGAACCGGCTTTTTTCGAATCATAAACGAAATAACCTTGAGCGGAAAGATGAGTATTTTCGCCGACGATTTTTGTTGTATCCTTGTTGGCACCAACAGTTCCGTCACTGCCGAGACCAAAAAACAAACATCGTGTTACATCATCTGCTTCCGTCGAGTATTGCGGGTCGTACGGCAAACTAAGATTTGTTACGTCATCGTTAATACCAATCGTAAATTCACGTCGCGGATTATTTTTTGCCAGTTCGTCATAGATTGCTTTTACCATTGTGGGCGAAAATTCTTTTGAGGAAAGACCGTACCGACCACCGGCGATTGTCAATTTATTACCTGTCCAATTTTCGGCAATAGCGGTAACAACATCTTGATACAATGGTTCACCCAAAGCACCGGGTTCTTTTGTTCGGTCAAGAACGGCGATTTTTTTAACGGTTTTTGGTAATGCGGCGGTAAAAGCAATTCCATCAAAGGGACGATAAAGCCGAACATTGATGAGTCCGATTTTTTCGCCGCCTTTAACATGGTCGAGATACTCTTCGACAATACCGGTGGACGATCCCATTGCCACAATGACGCGGTCTGCATCCGGTGCGCCGAAGTAATCGAACAGATGATAAGATCGTCCTGTTAATTTGGCGAATTTATCCATTTCCGCCTGAACGATATTGGGAACATTATCATATATGGAGTTACAAGCTTCGCGGGCTTGAAAGAAAACATCGGGATTTTGGGCGGTTCCTTTGAGTAGTGGTCTATCTGGCGACAGTGACCGTTTACGAAACGCTTCGATGGTTTCCATATCGAGCATTTGTTTGATTATTTCTTCGGGAATGGGTTCGATCCGGTTCACTTCGTGAGAGGTTCGGAATCCGTCGAAAAAATGAAGGAAGGGCAAATGTGCTTTGTAAGTTGCGGCGTAGGCGATCATTGCCATATCGTGGGTTTCTTGAATTGTTCCGCCGCCGATAAATGCCCAACCGGTACTTCGACATGCCAGAATATCGCTATGATCGCCGAAAATGGACAGGGCATGTGTTGCGACGGTTCGGGCGGAGACATGAAAAACGGTTGGGGTTTGTTCACCTGCGACCTTGAACATAATTGGAATCATTAAGAGCAGTCCTTGCGAAGCGGTGAACGTGCAAGTCATTGAACCGGCTTGCAAAGAACCATGGACAGCTCCGGCGGCACCGGCTTCACTTTGCATTTCCACGATTTGTGGAATTGTGCCAAAAATATTTTTCTTTCCCTTTGCTGCCCAGTCATCAGCGAGTTCGCCCATTGTGGAAGATGGGGTGATTGGGTAGATTGCCATGACTTCATTACAGGCATGGGCAATAAGGGTTGTTGCTTCGTTTCCATCGACCATTAAAAATCGGTTGTCACTCACAGAAAATCTCCTAAAAGTGTGGGGTTGGGTTATTCCAGCCGCTCCGGTTTGGCTGGATTGATTTGCTTCTTAGCGGTGAATTTCGCCAAATAGGCAGAAATGGCAAAATATTTTATCAAAAAATGATACCCAAAATAGGAAGAGACGTAAAGCCCCCCTCAAATAAAACATCAATAAATTTATTATTCAATTTTCCAACGGCTCAGTCCGCGTTCTTGGTCACTAAATTCCGCACCGATCTTGACCAGTTTTCGCCCGTCGGCAATGTAGGGAATTAAATAATCTTTCGAGTCTATTTGAGCAAGAGCATCTTCGGCAGTACCATGATTCGCCGTCTTAAATTCAAAAACAAAAATCGTGTCCGCCGTCTTGATAACCGCATCCGCACGACCAACCGCATGTCTCACTTCCGTCTGAATAAATTGTCCCATAAGCGTTACAAGTAAATAGAAAATGAATTGATAATAACGTTCATCTTTTTTCTCCTTGTTCATCAGATCATAAGGAATACTTGAATAAAAAGCACGGATTGTGTTCATAAAACCGTCAACATCACCCGCTTCAAGAGTCCTCACAAATGTTGATATTGAGAAGTTGCGTTGAAGAATCGGTTGAG
>JAITBS010000166.1 GCA_031283515.1 Planctomycetaceae bacterium | reverse complement strand
GTTTTGGAGGAAGGTGATCCGGCTCTTATTTGTATTGATGATTGTATTCGTCTTGGCGGGTTCGATTCTATTATGCGTGTCCGCAGTTTCTACAAATAAAATAATTCGTAATATTTCAGTGGAATTATTTTAGAACACGAAACACACAAAAAAACACGAAATACACGAAATTTGTAATCTATCAGCGGAATTATTGTTTTTCCCTAGCCCCGATAGGGGCGTCAGGATTATAACCCGCCCCAACGGGGTGGGTAAAAACTCCTCTTCAACCCAACGCCCTGAAAGGGCAGAATATTAGTTGATAGTTGAGAGTGGATAGTTGATAGTGTCGCAAGCGGATTACTACCAAAACGGTGTTATTCCGCCTGTAAACTCTCCACTATCAACTTATTTTCCGAGTTCATCAGCGATGCGGTCGGCACCGTAAATTTTTCGTAACGATTCGACAATAACATCTGCGTGAACAGAAACACAACGGCTTTGTGTTTCTGTGTAAACGAAATTATTGGACAATGAATAAATGTTACCGTCGAACACCAAACCGACAACTTCACCTTTTGTGTTAATCAACGGACTACCGCTGTTGCCGCCGATAATATCGTTTGTTGTTACGAGATTGAAAGCGGTATTGAGATTGAGTTTGGTTTTGCCGTCTTTCCAACTTTTGGGCGGGTCAAACGGTTCTTTGAATTTTTGTTTCTCTGCACGGTCGAACATTCCGGCAATTGTTGTGGTTGGGGCGGCATCGGTTCCGTCGTCTTCTTTGTAACCTTTCACAGCACCGTAAGAAAGCCGAAGCGTGAAGGTTGCGTCGGGATAAACGCTTGTTCCCAGTTTTTCGAAACGCTGTTTTGCCAACTCCGCATACGCTGCCGTTATTGGTGCTTCTACTTCGTTTTCATAGTTTTCACGATATTTTTTCGTAGCCGGTTCCAATCGTAACGCCAATTGAATCATCGGATCGCTCGAATATTTAACCGCCTTAATTCCGCCTTCGGCAATCCGTTTTCGTTCCGCAACATCACGGACTTTGGAATGAAGAATGAGTTCGGCGGCGTATTCTTTCGGCGATAAATCCTGATCCAAAATAGTCGCCCATTGCTCCCATTTATCAGCCGATAAATTTCGCAACAAAGTCAGAGAATCCGTCAGTTTCAATATTTCGACATCTTCATAAATCGGAGTATCGGCAAAAAGTGTTTGTTTAAGCGATTCCAAATTTCCGTCACGGTATTCTTTCAAACGTTCGGAATTAGGCTTTTCCGATTCATAAGCCAGACGAACCAACATTCGGGCAATTTTGAACGTTTGGGAATTGAATCCCTCACCCAGTTCAAAAAAATCATAAGCAAGATATAATTCGTTACGGGCAATACGGCAGGCGTTGAATATTTTTTCTTCGGGCGAATCTTTTGCCGATGTTGTTTGCGGTAAGTTTTTCCACAACGACGGTGTTTGAAGTCCTTGCAATTGCCCGATAGCGCGTTTGCGGTAATTCTGTACACCTTCGAGATCATCGGCAATACGGCGTTGATTTTCGAGGCTGCGGTTTCCAAACGCCGAATAAACGACTTCACGCCGGAAAAGTTTTTGTAACCGCCACGGGAAATAGATATCGCGTTGAAATTCGAGATGTTCGCGTGTGTACGACCGTTCCGTTTTGCCGGGAAAACCTGAAACAAAAACGAGTTCGCCGTCTTTCACGCCTTCCGTTGACCATTTCAAAAAATGTTCGATTTTTGCCGGTTTACCATTTTCATAAGCCCGGAAAAGTGAACAGTCAACACAATAACGCGGATATTCGTAATTATCGGGATCACCGCCGAATGCCGCAATACTTTGCTCTGGAGCCCAAACAAGCCGAATATCATTATAAATTCTATAACAGTAAAGTTTATACGCTCCGCCTTGATACAATGTTGTTACATCGCAACGGAGTTTTGTTTTGTCGGAGGTTTCCTTTTCGAGGGTTGCAATCGCGGCGTTGCGTACTTTTTGGGCTTCTTCGGCGGACATTTCCGGTGTAACAGCGGCGTTGACTTTTTCCGTAACATCTTCCGAAGAAACCGGAACAAGAATTTCAAGACCTTGACATGGTAATTCGTTGTCCAATGTTTTGGCGTAAAAGCCGTTTTCGAGTAAATTATTTTCTGCGGTACTGAGTTCGTGGAGGTTTCGTGCGCCGACGTGGTGATTGGTCATAATCAGCCCTTGCGACGAAACAAACGAGGCACTGCCGCGCCGGGCAAAACGAATGGACGATTGTTGAACATGTTGAAGCCATTCCGGTGTTAATTCAAAACCGTATTTTTCTTTCACCTGCTTTACCGGCGGTACGTCAAACAACCACATCCCTTCGTCACCGAAAACCGGTAAGGTAAAACAGAAAAATAAAGCAACAAAAATCATTGAACGTAATGTTGAAAATGGTGTCATCATAAACAGAGTTTCCTTGTATTGAAAATAGTTATGTGGAAAATAGTTATCGGATTGATACTGAAAATTAAACATTTAACAATTTTACATTGTCCGTGTAATTTTGTCCACAATCTGTTCAATCGTAAAAAAACAGCGGTCTATTTTTAGTCCGCAAATGACGCAGATTTTCGTAGATTGTTTTACAACGTTTGTAATATTTCAGACGCCGGAAAGAATCCGGAAAGACGCCGGAAAGAATCCGGAAAACAAAATGACGAAAAGCCTACCGGAAGGCAGGCTTTTCATCGTGTTACTGAATCTCTTGGTCTTGGTTAAGAGATTAAGAATCCGTGATCAAAAATTAAAACTTCACGATGGCGGAAATTCCACCTGAAAATTGATCCTTGTTCTTCCCGCGATCAAACGGTGTCTGACGCTGCTCACTTCCTGATCCATCATTATTACCAAATTTCGTCACATCGAAAACATCGTAACGGAGTTCCGGTTTCACAAGCAACCATTTCGTGGGTGTCCAGTTCGCACCAACCGAGAAGGTATATTTGTTCGTGTACGCCCAATCAAAATAGCCACCATCAGCTTTATAATCGGGATCAGCATCACGGGTAGAATAACCATTATGAACCCAACCGGCACGAACACCAAATGCCCATTTTGAATTGTATTGGTAAATCAACTCATTGTTGATACCATAATTCATTGTGCGGTAGATTTCATCTCCCCAATCACCCTTCTGAGTGTCCACATCGTTATTGGTATTTTGTAGTGACCAATCAAAAATGTACTTCCACTTCTTATTGATTTGGTATGTTGCAACCAATGAATTAACGAAGTAGTTAACATCATTTTTGTCAATTGTGTTGTATAAAGGATGCACTTGGTTTTCTCGCGCATTTTTACCGATAGCAAAGGCATAATGCAGATTCAACTTTTTGGTCGGCTGGAAAATGATACCGCCAAGAAAGGCGTTGTCATCAGCAGTTTCGCCAAACTGATCGGGTTGAACCCAACCGCCATAAACACTCAGTTTATTATTGACCGTGTAGGTCGCATAAGCCCCAGCAGCCGTTGCGGGAACAAACGCAAAGGTATCCGCTAACGAGTAGAAAAATCGACTCGTTGATTGATAACCATTGCTTCCGAACGGAGCATAAAATTTACCGGCTTTGACATTCCACTTTTTATAAGCGGTTTCAAAATACGCTTGGGCAATCGCGGAATAATAATCGCCTGTTCCCCAAGAATCCGGTCCATGTCCTGCGTTGTATTCCAATCCCGCAGATTGGACAATACCAGCATCAGTACCGAATGTGAAATCAACGGTTCCTCCAAAATCCAAACCACGACTTCCGTCCACCGATTT
>JAITBS010000142.1 GCA_031283515.1 Planctomycetaceae bacterium | reverse complement strand
GAATCGGTGTCCATAACTTTCACGACACACAAAATGCGTTGCCGCCGTCCAATTTCTTTGACCGCAACCGTTCGACACTCTGGGGATTTATCCTTCCGTACATCGAACAACCCGCAGCGTTTGAGATTATTAAAAAAAGTTACGACCCCAGTTGGGGAGCATTCGTTACTTTTGATACGATGCGGAACACAAAACTTAATGACGCAGAATGAAAATCTGCGTCATCAGCAGACTATTTGAAAAGTATTCGAACCGTTAATTACAAAAATTTGTTGACGTTATTGACTTTCACCATGCCGTCTTGAATAATAGTGATCACTTTCAAAGAAGAGAAAAACGACGGCTTTTCCTTCTTAAATAACTCATTTTCAAAACAGGAGATTTTAAAATGAAAAAATTTGAACTTTTTTTGTTATCAACATTGTTGTTGATTTTTACCGGATCAATTATGTCGGTTACGGCGGCAGTTGATGTTTGGAGTATTGGAGTTGACGACGGTAATTTTGCGGAATTCGCCGCCGCAGGAAATTATAACAACGTCCCAAAACTCGCTTCACAAGGCGTTAATATTCAAATCGGAAAATTCGATCCAAAAAAAGATTTTCCGTACATCCAGCCCGGTCCAAGCGATAATTGGGCAGGAAATAAAAATTACACTTACTCAATTCAATTCGATTTGCCGGAAAATATTACAGAAAATACTGCCGAAACTCAAAATAATCTTACGTATGAATTGATTGTCAAAGGTTGGGGACATTACGCCAGTCCGACGGTTTTTGAAGTTAGTTTGAACGGTCAGAAAAAAGTATTGGCAACTTCACCCAACGCCCAAAACGACAATATCCTCAATAATCCTGATCCCGCACATGTTGGAACTTATTCTGTTACATTTCCACAAACTGCAGTCAAGAAAACAGGAAATATTCTCACAATCACCAGCACAAACGGTTCATGGTTTGTTTACGACTGCCTGAAATTGCAAACGCGAACCGGAAAAATCGAAGCCGTCAACATCACGCCTATTCGCGGAATCTTCAAAATTCCAAACGAAAAATTTCCGGCACGAAAAATTAAAATTGATTATAAAGGCGAATTTTTAAACCAAAACGCCAATCTTGATATAACCTATCACGTGGAAAATGAACATTCTGAGAACGATAAACAAAAACACGTCCGAATTGTTCTCAATCCTGAAAATAATTTTAACGACGCCGAAATATCCTTGCCGTTAACGGACGATAATTGTGCGAAACCGCTTAAAATACGGGCTGAATTGAAATTGCCGGAAACGGAAATTATTGCACAAGAAACGTCCATTCCGGCGGAACGAAAATGGGAAATTTATCTGATTCATCAAACGCATCTTGATATCGGTTTCACCCATATTCAAACGGATGTCTTGAAACGGCAAGTTCAATCAATCCGCGACGCTCTCCGATATATTGACGAAACAAAAAATTATCCCGACGAAGCAAAATTTCGGTTTCATCCCGAAGGAATGTGGGCAGTCGATCAATTTTTGAAAGAAGCCGACGACGACGAAAAAGCTGCATTTGTCAAAGCCGCAAAGAATCGCGATTTGCATATCGACGGAATGTATGCCCAAGCAATGACCGGAATGTACAACGATGAAGAACTTTTTGAACTCTTCGCCGACGCTGTACGATTTTGTCGCGAAAACGGAATCGTTTTGGATTCCGTCATGCAAACGGATGTACCGGGTTATACGTGGGGACTTGTTACGGCAATGGCTCAAAACGGAATTAAATATATGACTATGGGACCAAATTGCGGACATCGTATTGGTCGTGTTTATGCTTGGGGCGATAAACCGTTTTGGTGGGTCTCGCCCAGCGGTAACGAAAAAGTCCTCTGTTGGTTACTCGATACCGGTTATCATCAATTTCATGGAAAACCATTAGGACATATCATTTCAGAAAATGAAGTTTTCAAACTTTTGTCCGGCAGTTCCGGTCATTATATTCATCCGTGGGGACAACCGGAATCTGAAGAAAAACATACGTTTTTGTTCGATGATCTTGTTGTTGTACGATATAATGTCGAAGCCGATAATGGGCGTCCGAATAGAGCATTGTCCGACGCCGTTAAAATGTGGAACGAAAAATATCTGTATCCGAAATTAATTGTTTCCCGAAATTCCGACGTGATGAAATTGCTCGAAAAACGTTACGGCGATAAACTGCCGGTTGTTCGCGGAGATTACACGCCGTATTGGGAAGACGGTTCCGCAAGCACCAGCGAAGCAACCGCCATCAATCGCCGTGCTAAAGAACATTTGATTCAAGCCGGCGTCCTTTGGGCAATGTTTCAGCCGAAAAATTATCCGAAAACAAATTTCGATACCGCTTGGACTGATTTAATAATGTACGATGAACACACTTGGGGGGCGCATAACAGTATCTCCGAACCCGATAGCGATTTCGTTAAAACTCAAGACGATTACAAACAAGAATATGCCCGGCGCGGTTTTCGTGAAACAAACGAACTCGTTGATCAAAGTACAAAATTAAATGTTGCAAAAAATGATACTACAAATAATGTTGCGGCAAAACCCGAAAAAACGTTATGGGTGAACACGCTCAGCCGAAAACGCGACGGAATTTGTTACGTCGGTAAAGCCGCAAAAGATTTCGAAGGAACACAAACATTGCGGATTTTCAAAACACCGGACGGTAAACAAATTCCGGTACAATATATTGCCGATCCCGACGGAAAAAATACGTGTTCGATGTACGCCGATTTGTCGCGAGGAGTTTCCGCCCCGAATATTCCCGCATTGGGATTTCTCGAAGTAGAACCCGATAAAACTGCAACAGAAACTGCAACTTTCGATAAAACCGGTTCGTTTCATGTCAACGCCGAAACCGGCGAAATGCGAAGCCGTCGAATTCATTTAACTATCGATAAAAATTCCGGAACAATTAAATCGCTTAAAATTCCGGGAAGCGCACACGAATTTGTTGATGTTGGTTCTGACGGCAACCGCGGTCTTAACGATTATTTGTACATTATCGGACGCAACGCCGCTGAAAACCGCGAACGAACAAATCCACCGGAAGCGGTTCGGCTTACGGTTCTTGCGAACGGTCCGCTTGCGGCGTCAATGCTTGTTGAAATCAACGACGGCGTTCCCAACGCAACATCGTTGAAACGGCAAATCACAATCTTTGAAGATAATGAAAAAATCCGTATCGAAAACGTTCTTGATAAAAAAATGGAACGAAAACCAGAAGGAACTTTTTTTGGTTTTCCGTTCAATATTCCCGACGGTCAATGGTATATTGATACCGCATGGGCATTGACCCAAGTTGAAAAAGATCAAATTCCCGGCGCGAATCGGAATTATTATTGCGTTCAAAGATATTGTACGTTGGCGAATGAAAATTGCGGTATTAACTGGGTTACGGTTGATGCGAACATGATTCAGTTTACGCCGATTTTATTCACCGAACCATGGGGATTGAAAGATTGGCGCAAAAATTTTGAAGCCGGACAACCAAACGGTACGCTTTACAGTTGGGTTTGTAACAACCATTGGGAAACGAATTACAAAGCAGGACAAGATGGGCAATTAACGTTTGAATATTGGATTTGGCCCTACGTCAAAGCAACATTCAACAACAGTATTGCGCAACGTTTTGCCCGACAAGTTCATCAACCAATTTTACAATTGAACGCAGATCATTCGACGGTAAATCTTAAACTCCAAGACTCTGAATTTCTGAAACTGGAAAATGAAGGCAATGTTATTATCTCCAGTATTAAACCGGCGCGAGATGGCAGCGGAGCGTTGATTGTGCGTTTGTTTAATCCGACGCTGCAAGTTCAGGAAACAAAAATTGTACCGTCCGGTCAGTACAAAACGATCTATCAGTCCAATCCGTGTGAAGAAAAACTGAACTCGTTCACAACACAAAAATTAAATCCAATGGAAACAATTACCGTACGAATTGAATAAGGTAATTGTCGATTGTTAGTCCGCAGATTACACTGATTTTCGCAGATTTTGTAAATTTTTAGTCTGCAGATGACGCTGATTTTCACTGATTTTGTAAATTTTTAGTCCGCAGAGGACGCTGATTTTCGCTGATTTTGTAAATTTTTAGTCCGCAGAGGACGCTGATTCTTTTAAAACGTTTATTGAATAGAATCGCTTTAATCTGTTTCGTATTCTCAAAAATAATCCTAAATATCTGCGAAATCTGCGGACGAAATACTTATCAGCGAAAATCTGCGGACGAAACTTCGGCTTGACAAGGGATGGAAATGATGTTATTGTTAATGGAATATTGTCCTGTTCCTTTTATTTCATAATTCGGTAACGTTCTTTACCGGCTAATTTGTGAACAGAAAAGTTTTTTCATTTTTCCTAACCCCTATCAATTTCTATGATCGAAAACGACTGGATCAATCGGACTGAACAAATTCGTCTGCGGCTGACTCAACTGAAAGACTCTCTTTGACTACGTCAGTAAAAATGAACAGGCAAAAAATATTGAAACCGAAATGAATGTTGCCGGTTTTTGGGATAATCAGGAAACGGCGCAAACTGTTGTCGGTAAATTGCGTTCGCTCAAAGTATTGCTGAAGCCGTTCGATGAAATGATTACCGAAATGGCGGACTTGGAACTGATGTTTGAATTGGGTGAAGAAGACGCGGAATTGTGCGCCGAAATTCCCGAAAAACTGAAAGTCCTCGAAGAGCGGCTCGAAGAACTCGAAACAAAAGCCTTACTCAATAGCCCTTACGACGGCAACGCCGCTATCGTAACAATTAACGCCCGTGACGGCGGAACTGACGCCAACGATTGGGCGGCAATGCTTTTTCGGATGTATTCGCTTTGGGCGAAATCGAACGGTTACGAAATTGAACTTCTGGATTGGCAGGAAAACGAAGAAGCAGGGATTAACAGTACATGTTTTGTTGTACGTGGACCGATGGCTTACGGTTATCTCAAGGGCGAAACGGGAATACATCGATTAGTTCGGATTAGTCCGTTCAATTCGGAAGGGAAACGTCAAACGAGTTTTGCAGCGATTGATGTGTCGCCGGAAATTGACGATTCGATCAAGGTGGATATTCGTGAAGAAGATGTTCGCGAAGACACCATGCGGGCAAGCGGTGCTGGCGGACAGCATGTCAATAAAACTTCCAGCGCAATTCGTCTAACACATATTCCTACCAACACAGTTGTTTACTGCCAGATGGAACGAAGCCAACATAAAAATCGAGCAATGGCATGGAAAATGCTTCGCGCTAAACTCCTCCGCGCCGAAGAAGAAAAACGTGAACTCGCAATGGCAGAAAAGTACAAAAATATGGCAAAAGTCGGTTTCGGTTCACAAATCCGTAACTATTTTTTACATCCCGATCAACGGGTTAAAGATTCCCGAACCGGTTATCAAATGGGAAATTTTCACCAAGTTTTAAATGGCGATATTCAAGGTTTTTTGGATTCCTTTCTCCGTTGGCGCGTCAAAGAAGAAGAATAAAAAAACAATGGTAATTTTTCATCACTCCAATTGATGAACTTTACAAAAATTATTTCCTCCCGTCTTTTTATTTTATGTAAATTTAGTAAAATAAATTTCAGTGTTAAAATTATTTTGGAATCGTTGTTGATTTCCAAACATTTCTTTCATAATTTTTCGTTTTAGGAGTTTCCCTTGAGTAACATTAAATATTCCCCGTTTCGTTTGGGTTTTATTGCAGTTGTGTTGATTGTTCTTCTTCGAATCGTTATCGGCTGGCATTTTTTCTACGAAGGGTTACATAAATTCGATCCCGCCGAAGGTTTTTCCGCGAAGGGTTTTCTTGGTATTGCGAAAGGTCCTGCGGCGGAATTGTATTACGAGATGCTGCCGGACCTGGACGGTTTGCAACGGCTCGAAATCGGAACGGTTTCGGTAAAAGACCCCAACGGAAAGGAACAAAAACAAAAAACCTTCGTCGCTTACGAAAATGCATGGAACGAATTTTATACCCGATTTCTCAAAAAACATACGCTTGATGAAAAACAAAAAAATGAAGCGGATCTTGTTTTTAACCGTTATCTCAAATCACTCCGCAGCGGAGCAACCGATGTTGAAAAAGATGTTCAAGCCTTCACGGAAAGTAAAGAACGTTACGAAGAAACAAAGAAAACACGCCGAAATGATACCGCATTTGAACAGAAACGCCGTTGGGATGCGATGATGAGTTACCGAAATGAAGCGGGAACATGGATTAACATGCTCGATGGAATGAGTACTGGTTTACAATCCGATCTTGCCAAAATTGTTTCACCGCAACTTGCCGGCGAAAGCGGAAAAATTATTACCGCACCGGAACGCGGTTATCTGAAATTTTTTCCGAATCCCTGTGTACAAAGTCAAATGCGGGCAATGGATTTAGCGGTTATGTATGGTCTTTCGGCAATTGGGTTGTGTATGATTCTTGGTTTCTGTAACCGTTTGGCATGTTTAGGCGGGGCAGTTTTTCTTGTGAACGTGATTTTAACAACGTGGCCTGTTCCCGGTGTTTATCCGCCGTTGCCGACCGCAGTTGGAAATTTCATGTTTATCAGTAAAGACGGTGTCGAACTTACCGCAATGCTCTTTCTTGCATCTATTCCGGCTGGTCGTTGGGCAGGACTCGATTATTTCCTGTGGCACTACGGTGGAAAACAAATCGCAAAAAAATTCTGTCCGGCTTGCGCCGAATGCTGAGAAATTTGACCAGTATTTCCCAAAACTTTACGGAACTTCTGAAAAATTTTGCTTTTTATTAATCACATTCTTAAAAAAATAAGGACTAAGGAGAACAATTACAATGTCAACTACTCCCATCTCTTACACACCCGACTTAACATTCGAAAAAGTCTGGGCAATGTTTCAGGAAACCGATAAGAAGTTTCAAGAAACCGCCCGAGAAATCGAGGCGACTAGTCGAGAAATCAAAGAGACTAGTCGAGAAGTCAAAGAAACTAGTCGAGAAATTAAGGCACTTAAAGTGACTTTCGAAAAGTATGCTGAAGAAAATCAGGAAACCAGCAAGAAACTTGATGAACAGATCCAAAAGACCAGTTTGGAAGTTAATAAACTGAGTAAAGCGATTGGTGAATTAAGTAATCGTTTTGGCGAAGTCGCCGA
>JAITBS010000003.1 GCA_031283515.1 Planctomycetaceae bacterium | reverse complement strand
AATCTGCGGACTAATCTGTATAATCTGCGAAAATCTACGGACTAAAAATAGACGGATTACACAGATTTTCGCAGGTTTTGGGCTAGTCTGCGAAAATCTGCGGACTAAAAATAGATGTTACACTCGGACGGGTTCAAGCAAATTCAACCGCGAAGTAACCGGCGTAATCCATTGGAACGCGGTCTTCTTCTTGAATTTCCTTCCTGATTGGTGTCGGATTCTTTTGTTTTGCCCATTTTTTCAAGTGCGTCGTAACACTGACTGATACGATCAAAACTATCCGCACTCTTTTCATCTTCAACTACATACCATTCAGTACCGCCAACTGTTTCGCAGAGTTCGAATGTCCGTTTCCAGTCAATTTCACCAGAACCGATAATAGCATCACCGGATTCTTTGAGATGAACCGCTTTGGAACGCCCTTTGAATTTTTCGATCATTTTGTACGGATCACCGCCTCCAGCAAGGTAATTGCCAAGATCCATTTCCATGAGAACATCCGGTGTCGTGGCATCGAAAAATCGCTCCCATGCGGGAATGCCGTCAATTAATTTCGCATCACCGCCATGAGCGTGATACCCAATCACTATTCCAACGGCTTTCGCTTTTTCGGCAAGTTTGTTAAATTCTTCAGCGATTTTTTTATTACCTTCGACCGAATGTAATTCCTTGTCAATACCTCCGGGAACAATAATAAATCGTGTTCCGAGTGTTTTGTGCAGTTCAATGGTTTTGTCAAAATTATCGCCGCGAAGTGCACCAATTCCGGTGTGTGTACCGCTGCATTTTAATCCGGCATCGTCGAGGAATTTTCGGATTTCCTTTGCGTCTTTGCCATAGTAACCGGCAAACTCAACTCCTTCATAACCGATTTCCGCAATTTTTTTAAGAGCTCCTGCCAAATCTTTTTCGGCGGCTTTCCGAACAGAATAAACCTGTACAGAAATAGGAATTCTTTTCTTCTTAGCCGCTGCCAAGGCAACTGAAGAAAGAGAAGAAAATGAGACAACCCCCAATGTTGAAACTGCGGCGGTTTTCAAAAATAAACGTCTTTCCATAAAATAATCTCCTTAAAAAGTGGAAGAGAAACAGGAAACAGAAAACAACAATCCGTTCTGAAAAAACTGATTTTCAATATAAATTGATTGCTTTTTCGCTTCCCACTACAATTGGTTTGTTATTTTATATCCTAGTAAACGTTGTTACAAGAGGTCCGGCAATAATTGTTTATACTTAATTCTGTTTTATATATCTTCGGGAATTATTTGATCAATGTTTTTCAGAACAATATGGTATTATTTACCAAAAATCTTTTCCAATATTTCATTGAGTTTTTCGCCGCGAGCATCAAGGAGAACAGTATTACCGGATTGATCGCGGAGCAGGACAACCGGAAGTTGTTTCGCTCCGTAATAACCGGACAACAATGGTAATTTCGCCAGCTTTGTTGTTTCTTTCGACAGAATTATCCAAGGTAACGGATTTTGTTCTAAATACGCGGTTAGTTTTTTAAGATCGGAATCGACATTATAACCGATAATTTCAAAACCGTTACAATGATATTTTTCGTAAAGTTTTTTCAGATGCGGAAATTCGCCAACACAGGGACCACACCATGTCGCCCAAAAATCAAGCAAAACAACCTTGCCGTTCAGCGATTTCTCCTCCAATATCTTACCGTTTAAATCGGCTCCCCAAATCGGCATTGGTTTACCGATAAGTTCCTGCCGTCGTAATACACCTTCGTAAATTTCAGCGTATTCTTGAATCACCGGATCAGGAACTTGTTTTTGTACATCAATAAAAACATTGCGAAACAGTTCAACAGATTCAGACAACCGGTTCGAATCGGGAAAATCCGAACGAAAAAGATTGAGTGTATCAAGAAATATTTCGGCGGTTTTCATATTGTCTTCGTTGGGATATTTTTTCAGAAATTCAGCAAACAATTTGTTCACGGCAACCAATTTTTCACCGGTTTCAGAATCGGTTTCAGAAATATCCGGTAATTTTTGCAATGAATTTTCTTTGCGGTTTTTCATTGGTTGCCGGACGTGATGCAATGACTGGAGACAGGCATTCCGTTTAAGATGTTGAAACAACGGATCAAGAATAGTATATTGTTCAATTTCCGCTGCAAATTCATGTAATGTTTTAATTTTTTCCGAATCCAGTGCGGCTTCATGAGTAAGCGATTGATATTTCAAAAAACATGATTCTGCCCAAAGATCGGCGGCATTTGCCGGAATATTTTTATACAAATTCCATGTTCCGCGAATATGATTTAAATTAACTTTTTTGATATTTTCCGGTGCAATATTTAGCAAATCTGAAGTTCGTGACAGTGTTGCGGCAACTTCGGACAATTTGTTGTACAAAATTGACAACAGTTTATGATTGATCATATTTTTCAATTTTTCTTCATTATTTTTGGGTTTATGCTCAATGGGAAACGGATTTGTATGGAGAAAATGTTGATAATAAAACAGAAATTCATCCACATTCTGTACAGGAACATTTTCCGGTGTCCACAGTGTTTCTGCCGCGTAACAAGTTAACGGAACAAAAAACAGAAAAAAAAGAAAAAATCTTGTAAATATCATTATATTTTAAAAAACGAAAAAGAATTTTTGTAATTATTCAGTAAAATTTTCACAGATAACCAATTTAATTTGTTTACGAATGAAAATCAAGAGAGAACGGCATTTCAAAATAATCAAGATAAAAAAATTAGTAATATATTAGTGGAATTTTTGTTTTTTCTTCTTCACCCTGAAGGGGTGGTATTTTCATAACCGTAGGTCAAGCGAAGCGCGGCCTACGGTAAACATCTCGCCTCAACGTCGTCTGAAAGACGAAACTAAACGAGCTGAATCGTACAACCAACGATGATTAAAATTCTGTCTTTCAGACAGAGGTTTGTTATTGACACGAGTCCGCAGGTCGATGACCTGCGGTTATGAAAATCACACCCCTGTCAGGGTGAAAATCGAAAAACAAAATATTCCACTGATAGATTACAATTGATGATTATTATCTATTTTTTGTTCGACTTGTACAGTGATCCCGGAGGTTTCCGCGTCAAAGTAATGTTTTGGAAACGGTGGTTTGTAGGCAGCAATTTCAGCGGTACTTGCCGTTTCAAACGTAGGTGCAGGTTTCATTGGAGTAATAGAAACCTTATATTCGTCCGGTATTGCTCCATCACGAAGGTTAAATGTTGTTAAAACA
>JAITBS010000093.1 GCA_031283515.1 Planctomycetaceae bacterium | reverse complement strand
CGGCAGTAAGTAACCGAACGACTTCTGAAGCGATAGTAACAATACTAACTGTGGTCATAAAAAATCTTTTTTTCATGGCAATTCTCCCTATTCTATGAATTGGTTTAATAAACACCTGCAAGCGATAACAATCGCCTGACTTATTTTTACAGAACTATAGTTTATACCGGATCTTTTTATTTTCAAGTGTAATTATGCGACAAACGCATGTTATTTTACGTCAAAAATTTTCCAATTTTAAGAAGTGACAAAGCAAAATAATACTTATAAGGCTTGTGGTCTAAAAGAAGGTTCCTGATTCTACCGGATTAGGTGTTTTGCAGTTGAGGGATAAAATAATTGTAAAAATAAATTGTTTACGACAAATGGGCATTTTGCATGTTTGACTATTTTACGCATTTTTTGTATTTGTGTATACCAAAAACCATTATCAACTCCAATTTCACCACTAAACACCATAAACACCTAATCCGGTAGATTCAGAAAAATCCCCATTGACCTAATCGCTTTCGTAACCGTTCACGGTAATTTTTATTTTTCAATCACACCCCTTGCGGGGTTAAAATTGAAAAACAAAAATTCTACTGAATTATTACAATATTTGTTAATTAAATAAACCTCACTTGAATAACTGCCTGAAGTATTATTTTTATTAGTTCCGCAGTGACGAGATGTTTTTCCAAAATAATAAAACAAATATATTGGAGTAAATATCAAAACGAAATTAAAATCGTAACGAACTTTCATTGAATTTTAACAGTTCAAGGTGAAAAAGTTCATCAAGACGGCCGGTTTCAAGAAAATGTTCCGCAATAACGGTTGTTAGGTATGCACCATGACGCCGAGCAGCAAGATGATAATTTTCCTGATGCCTTGCGAGATTCCGTTTGTACTGTTCCCGCGACAACATGTCAAGGTAAACCTCCAACCGTTCACCAGTTTCACAATCCGCCAAACGAAAATTACCTTGTTCCGGCGGTTCAATATCCGATTGGGCAAGTAATTGTACTAAAATTGTTACGGCGGCATCGCCGGTAATTCGCGAAACAATTAACTCCGGATCCGCCATGAAAAGAAAATCACTCACAAAAATTCGTATGCCACGCGGTCGCCAATCCGGTTGCATTTGCCGAAACGCATCGTCAGGAGAACTTGTTGTTGCCAAGTCAAACGGTTCCCAATCCAACGGCATGAGATGTGATCGTTCCAATATCCGGCAACCATTGTCTGTTACAAAAACACGGAACGAAAACCGTGATTCCGCAGCAGCAGACGCCAAAAAACCTGTTAAAGCATAAGTTGCTTCGCCTTTTTTTGTTCCGGAAAGATTCATGGATCGGGAAACATCAAGCAACACATCAACATGCGGATTGACTTCTTCCCGAAAAAGTTTAACAGCAAGCCGATCACTTCGCGCATAAACTCCCCAGTCAATACGGCGTAAATCATCACCAGGTAAGTATTCCCGATGTTCCATAAATTCAAGACTACTCCCAACACTTCGGCTTAACATATTACCCATTATTCCGAGCGATGTCTGTTGCGGTTCCGTAAACACCGCCCGACTGCCAAAACGATAACCGTACATCAAACTTTCGAAATCCATTGTTCTTGAACGTTAATTTAATAAAAAATTGTCCGCTGATTACGCTGATTGTTTTAAATAGTCCGCTGATTGTCGCTGATTTGCGCTGATTGTTTTAAAAAGTTTATTGAAAATAATCCTTGTCACTTCAGTCTATTCTCTTTTCTTTTGTTTCATTATTTCGTTTGTTTCGTATTCTCAAAAAATAATCTTCTCTGAAAATCTGTGTAAATCTGCGAAATCTGCGGATTAAAAATCTGCGTAATCTGCGGACTGTTTTAAAATAATCTGCGGACTGAAAATGTTACAGGAAGTATTTATTTATGTTTTTGTTCTTGCCTTTGTTGGAAAAAGCGATTTGAAAAAACATACTCTCCCGCAAATAAAAATGCAAGTATCAACATAATAATCGCATACAATTCTTGTCCAATTCGGCGACGGGCGATACCAAGTTCAACTTCTTGCGGTGTTTTTACGAAACGATAATTTCCTTCACCGAAAATTTGATTTAATTTTTCTTTAGTGATTTTTTGAAGATGTGTTGAACCGGCTGTGTAATTGACACTGAATCCTGTATCAAGCGATTCTTGGGAACCGCCGGAACGAATCCGGTAATTCCCTGATTCTGTTGTTGATGAAACAGTAATTTCCTGCCGAACCTGATCTGGTGTTAACCGAATTGACTTACCTGACGGTATTCTCAGTAAACAGGTTGGCGGTAACATCTCCAGATTGGGTCGCAATACAACAGGTTCACCCATTACAAAATTATATTTTTGTTCGCTAACACCTGCCAGATATTTTGTAATTCCTTCCGACAACAGAACAAACATCCATGCTGCCTCACCGCGTGTTAACTGGTTCCAGGGTTGATCGGTGATTTCCGAAACTGGTGTTGTAACAGTTACGGTATGACCGCGTCCGATTGTTTGTGTCAGAATTGCGGCTCGTCCGTCAGAAAAAGATGCCGCAACTTCCGCTCGTGACGAAAAGTCATTTAACTCCCAATATCGAAACACCGGTTGAGCATTCCATGGGAACGCTTCCAAAGAACCGAACGGCTTAAACACTGAAAAAATCGGCGAAACGCCGTTGTTTGGAACAATCCATGTATCACCGTTTGGATCACGTGCTTGACGAACAAGTTTGGCACCGATTATTTCTGTTGCGGAAGGGGCGTTGAACGATGCCAACGAATCGGCGTTACGGCCAAGAAAAACACCAACTCCATATCCTGAGGAAGCATAATCGGCTAATTTTTTCCAAACAACAGGTTCCAACGGTGACGGGTCGAGCAAAATAACGCTACTGTATTGATGGAGTTCGGTTGCGGTCAGGCTGGAAATATCTGAAAGCGGAATTGTTTCAACGACAAACGGCACCGTTTCCAACGCCTGACGTAGATACAACGACGAATCACGAACAGGCGGTTGTGCTGCCAAAAGAATTTTCCAAGGTAATTGTACTTGAATTGTGAACCATGCTTGATCGTCAATTGGTAAAGCATCGGGAACTGTAAAACGGCATTGTCCCTGATACGTTCCCGAATCAAAACCGGAAAGCAAAAATGAAAGAGAACGCCGCGATTCACCCTCTGAAAAATCAACCGATTTTGAAGCTCGAACTGTTTCATTATTTGTTTTTTCTTGATCAACTAACAGGAGTTCAACTGTTTTTTTCTGTGCCGGTCCGAGATGGGACAATTCCAAATCAATCCGAATCGGAGTTTGTGCTGTAATCACTTCTGGAACCAATGTAAATTGATCGATTGAAGAATTGACTGGTTGTTCTGCGGAGACATCAATAACAAAAAATCCTAATTCTTTATTTGTTCCGTTTAGAATGCTGTTTTTTTGTTTCATATTTTCAATGAGATTTTGTAAGGAATGATCGGGAGATGTTGACCAACTTGGTTGTGAAAGGTCGGAGAGGAGATAGAGTTCCCGCTGTTCAAATGCGCTTTCACTGAGTAAAATGAGGGCATCCTGAACTGCTTCGGTCATCGGACGTTCCAACGGAGTGATGGGAAGCCGGTTGATTTTTTCTTCGGCGGCAAGCCGATCAACCTGAAAAACGGCTCTTTCCCGATCCGAAGAAAGAATTGCAATATGACTGCTTTGAGGAAGTTGTTTGAGAATCCAACGTGAAAAATCTTTTGCTGCTTCGAACCGTGATTGATTTTCCGAAACATATTCCATGCGAAGCGAAGAATCAATTACAATGACCGCTGCAATCGGTGCATCCTGACTACTAAGCGATACGGCTAAAGAACTGACAAAACTCTGTTGACCGTCGTTGTTTTTTGAAACAGTTATATTGGGAAACCAATCGGCAAGTTTCAGTATTGGGCGTGACAGAGCCAGACCGAATAGGGCAAGAATAAGAATCCGAAAGACAAGTAAAATAATATGTTTAAGCCGATAATGCCGACGATAGGTTTCTAAATGTTTACGAACAAACAAAAGAGCCGGAAATTCAATTCGTTTTAGTTTACCGCGCATCAAAAGATGTAACAACACTGGAATGACAGTTGCGGCAAGACCTCCAAGAACAAAAGAAAAAGTTGTGAATGTCATATCACGTAATGAAATTGTTGCTTTGTAATACAAACCGAATAAATACAAACCCAATCTGAAATATTACGAGAAGTATATCAAACATAATATTTTTTTTCAATATTGACAGAGCGGTGTGTGGAGAGTTGATAGTGGAGAGTGGAGAGTGACGCAAGCGGAAAGATTGCCGATTCGCTCTCCACTATTCACTATTAACTCTCCACTATTAACTATTAACTATCCACTATTAACTAATTCAGGACTACTTATTGTTGTTAGCTATAAAAATTCCACTGATAGATTACAAATAATGAAATGTAAAAGTGTATATAATTACACTAATTGGTTTTATTCCAGCATAAAACTTTTAATAATATCCGGCGGAGCGGGACCGTAAGTTAGAGGTTCCATTGAGTTGCTTGCTCGACCCTGACTCAAACCGCGAATCGCTGAAGTGTAACCAAATAAATTGGCTAATGGAACTTCCGCTTCAATAACAGTGAGATGTCCGCGAACTTCTGTTTGTGTAACAATACCGCGCCGTTGTTGTAAATCACTCACAATGTCGCCGACATAATCATCCGGTGTTAAAATTTCCAACTTCATAATCGGTTCCAGTAACACAATTCCCGCATCACGCAATCCTTTGTGAAAAGCATCGGAAACAGCAATACGGAAAGCTGTTTCCGTCGATTCCGATTCACTTATTTGAGCGTCCAACAGCGTAATCCGTACATTCATTAATGGAAAACCGAGTTGTCCGCCGCCCAAACTTTCTTCGCGAATAGATTCGAGAACAATTTGTTTGTACAACCGGTCAAAGTTTTCGTCCGAATATTCAGATGAAATTCCAACCGCTCCCTGACGGTCATAACCGGAATCACTTAACGGTTCCAGACGAAGTTTTAATTCCGCCCAATGTTTCTGACCGCCAAGATTTCTGTTGCAAATACCCGAAACCTCAACCGCACGCTGAATCGATTCCCGATAACTGACTCGCGGATTGTGAACCCGAACATTCACCTTGTATTCTCGTAACAACCGATGTTTAATCACCTCAAGATGCAGTTCTCCCATACCACTGATAAGCATTTGACTGGTTTCTTCGTTTTCGTGAACACGAAATGTTGGGTCTTGACGTTTCATCATATCAAGAACTTGTTTTAGTTTTTTGTACTCTTCTGCGGAATTCGGTTCAATCGCCATCGAAACAACTGTTTCAGGAAAAACAATAGATTCCAACAATATCGGATGTTTCACGTCGCAAAGTGTATCGCCTGTTACGGAAAGCCGCAAACCGATGACTCCGCAAATATCTCCGGCAGTAACTTCCGTAATCTGTTCTCGCCGATCTGCCTGAATACGCCAGAGTTGCGGGACATTTTCCTTTTTATCTTCACGGGGATTCAGGACGCGGCTGTTTTGTTTTAACGTACCGGAATAAACCCGAATGTAATGTAAATCGCCATGTTTATCGGCTTGAATCTTAAAAATCAGTCCGCAGAACGGTTCATTGGGATCAGCTTTTCGTGACAATTCGGGACAATCAGGACGTGTCGGGTCTTGACCTTGAACATCGGGAATATCAAGCGGTGACGGCAAATAATCGTTTACCGCATCCATTACCGGTTGAACACCAATCCCGTCCAACGCCGAACCACACAACACCGGAACAACCATATCATTGATGGTCGCAGCCCGCAACACTCCACGAATCATCTGGTCGGAGATTTTCTCTTCGGCAAGCAGTAGTTCGGTCAAGTCATCGCTATACATAGACAAATCGTCGAGCATCTGATTACGCCATTCCGTCGCTTCCTCTTGTAACTCCTTAGGAATTTCTGTTATATTAACATCGGAACCATTATCACCGGAAAACGTGAACATTTTCATTGTAATCAGGTCGATTGTTGCCCGAAAAGCTTCTGGAACATGCGGCGGACCGGCTCCCACCGGAATCGCAACAACAATTGGTTTGGCTCCGAGCCGGTTTTTAATTTGACCGAGTGTTCGGTAAAAGTCCGCTCCTTCTCGGTCCATTTTGTTGATGAACGCAATTCGGGGAACGTGATATTTATTGGCTTGCCGCCAAACAGTTTCACTTTGAGCTTCAACACCTTCCCGTGCGCTGAAAACAACAACACCGCCATCAAGAACACGCAACGAGCGTTCTACTTCGGCGGTGAAATCGACATGTCCGGGTGTATCAATGAGGTTGAAGGTATGCTCCTTCCAATCGAAGGTTACGGTGGCGGCTTGAATAGTGATTCCGCGTTCCTGTTCTTCGGGGTCGTAATCGGTTACGGTTGTTCCCTGATCGACCATCCCGACCTTGTGAACAAAATTTGAATAATAAAGCATCCGCTCTGTAACTGTCGTCTTACCGGCGTCAATATGGGCAATAATACCGATATTCCGTATGTGTTTGATATTCCTTGACATATAAATCCTTTAGAAATGTAATATTTTAACCGTAATTTAATCTTATGTTCATTCTGGAAGTAATCCGAACATTGTACCGTAAAAAAGCGGAAATTTAACCCCCTAGTGCTTCGTTAATCTTTAATTCTAGGATATGTGTTTTATGAAAGACATTAACTAAAATTAATTTTTTAAGGCTATTTGTCGGCTCATCGCCAATTTTAAGAGTAATAAAGCACTGTGGATAAATGTATTGACTGCCGATAAATTAAACGCTACACTATGGCATATACAGGTGAGCAATGTCGCTCTAACTACTAAACCTGTAACCTGAAGGAGGTGTTTTATGGACATATTGGGTATGCATATACTTTGGGAAGACTTATGCTTCGATACTATTATGGCACTTGTCATAATAGCAATTATGGTACCAATCGCCTATATGGACGGTTGTACGTTAAAAGAAACAAAAAATAAAGAAGAACCCGTACTAGCCGCTGCTGCAACTATTATAGAGGCCGCTGGATTCTTAGCCATAGTAATATGCCTTTTAATCGTAGAGTTAGCGTGTTGGATTCGTGATAGTTAAACAGCTGTATAAACAGTAAAAAAAAGCAGTTACTTTTTACAGTAACTGCTTTTAGCGTCATGGAACATAGTTTACTCAAACAAAAACGCATACCACAAACTTGATAGCGTAGTTTTGTAGCGTCCTATACAGCGCACGCTCTTTCGCATTTCTTCTTCACGCATAATCAAATCATCGCACTCAATCTTTAATGTTAAATCACGACACCGCTCATGGTAATAGTAACAAACGCAAGCAGAATGGAACGCATAAAGAATCTGGCACAAACAAAACACTACAAAGCTTAAAAACAAAATCAGCGCAATATCACACAACATCTTCCTACAACTCACTGCAATCTCCTTTTTAGAATTGTGTTAAAATAGCAAACCACAGCACATAAATATATGACAGTATCTTAACGATTTTTTTTACTTGCTACAAGAGATGTTTTATTACGGAAGAAAGTAAATGTCGCCTAAGTTACGTTTTGTCGTCGGCAACGGAGGACCTTTGTAACCCTTAGACACATTTGTTGGTAATGCGTTACCATTATTGTCTGTTATTGGACCAAAAGTATCTACACATTTTTTTATATTTATTTGTATTTTTTTCTGTGTTACGAGTTTTTTTCTTGTTGTATTGTTTTGATGTAG
>JAITBS010000087.1 GCA_031283515.1 Planctomycetaceae bacterium | reverse complement strand
AGTTTGGAGTAAAGCGGTATGTGTAAGGTATAAGGCGTTCCGAAGAACGTAAAGTATTAACCATTTCACTTTTTAGGAGACAGAACAATGAAACGAATCCTTACCTTTGCTTCCTTTGTGTTGATCGTGACCATGAGTACACTTTTTGCTCAGGAAGCTCCTGATCCGAATGATGTTGGCGACTTAAACCGCGATGCGGCAGTCAAAGCGTTTGCCGAACTGACAGCGAATGTCAAAAAGGCATTGAGTGCCCCTGACGCAGTGGTCAAGAACAGTGACGGGACAACCAAGTTTAACGCGATTGCTCCCGTTTCGGTTCCACTTTCCAGCGGCACCGAAGCAATTAGCGGCTGTACCAACGCCGTCAAAGTTTGGTTCGAATTATCGAATGGACGTTACGTCAATCCCAAGTATTACCGATGGGCTCCGAACGAAGTCTTTTACGTTCATGTTCTTTCGGCAGTTCCGGTTTATGTAACGCTTTATCAGAATTACCCCGGTATCAGCCAATCCAAACGGGCTTATCCCGATGCTCGTTTTCCAAACAGTTTTCGGGCACTCAAGCCGGGTGAAGATACCCGTTTGCCGGTTGCGTTCCAGATGGACGGAAATCACAATACCGAATTTATGTCCATTGTTGTTACCAAAGCGGATTGGGAAGGAATTCGGACAGAAGTTCCGCAAGCCGCAGCAGTTGCCGCTACAGTTGTTGCCCGTACCACCAATACCACTAATACCACCACCAACACCACTGTTGCAACAGAATTTCCCGGAGTGCTCAAAGGCGCAGCCGACATTTCCAAAGAATCAACTCTCGCCAAATTTGCCGCCGTCAACGAAGCCGGTTTAGCGAATAAAGAGTTTGATGACGGAGTTACAAAATGTCTTCGGATTCGTTACTACGTTTCCTATCCCCGCTATGTTTATCCGGTTTACTATTGCCGATATTGGAATCGTACCTATAACTATATCAATGTTACCAATGTTACCAATGTGAATTTCGTTTATTATCGCGGTTGTTACACGAATATTGATGATGCGGCTCTTTATCTGTTCTCTGATAATGGTGTCGGTCAACTTCAAGTTTCACTTCGTAAATGCGGTCCGTATTGGCAATGGTAAACGGTCATAAAATGACCAGACAGAAGGGGGCGGAAACGCCCCCTTTTGAATATTGCCGGTCTTTGTAATCAGTAATTTCGGATCAATATTTGAATCAAAACCAAGTAAAATAACCGTCCGCATCCATAAACGGTAATTATAAAATTAGTAATTATAAAAAGTTTATCGTTTGTTCTTTTTTCGTTATGGTTTTGATGATTGATGAAACCAACCAATCTTTATTTTGTTTTTTACACTGTTTTTTACAGGAGTTTATATCCATGACCGTTTCAAAAAAAATCCAGAAAATTTGTTTCCGTTTTGTTTTTCTGTTCCTGTTTTTTGTTGTAGCTGCAACGGTTACACAACAGGCGTCGGCACAAAAGATTCATCTTGTGATTGCTGCTGACATCAATGCTGAAGGCGGTGTTGATGCTTTCGTAAAAATCGATCAACACAAAATTAAACAATTATTTGAATCCAATATTCCCGATTCACAACTCAAAATTACTATGATTTCCGCAGAAGAAATGCAGGGATCGAATATTCTTAAAACGATTGATTCACTTGAAATTTCCAATGAAGATACGATTGTGTTCTATTATTCGGGACACGGAGGGTTTGATCGTCAAAAGCAGGAACAGTTTTTACAGTTAAAACTGGGCAATTTATACCGACCTGAATTATTAAAACATATTCAGCAGAAACAACCGCGGTTATCGGTTTTGCTGACGGATTGTTGTAATGTTCAGATTGATGTGATGGGAACGGTTCAAGAACGTCAAAGCGAAGTGATTACTTTTCCGCAGGAGATTTCTCCTTTATTTGCAACACTTTTCTTTCATTGTAAAGGAATTGTTGATATTACTTCTTCCAAACTTGGTGAATACTCTGGTTGTGATGTTAAAAAAAATCGCGGTTCGTGTTTCACTTATCCTTTTGTTGACCTGATGAAAGCGCATAAGGACAATGTTGAAATGGACTGGGATAAATTTGTTGCAGAATTAGCACCGAAGGTCGATGAGGCATTTAAAGAGTGTTATCCGAATGGTTGTCGAGGTCAGATGTCTCAAACGATAGCAGCGTTTAGTTATCCGGGAAAACAGGAACCGTCTGAACCAACTCATACCAATCAACCATCAACAGACGCGAAAAAAGGTTATCGATTTGGGGTTCGTGCTGTTCCGCATCAAGGCGGTGGAATGCGTATGTTGGAGATCATAGAAAATTCTCCGGCTCAGCGTTCCGGTTTGGAAGTGGGCGATGTGATCCTTGAAATCAACGGCAAAACCATCAATACAGAACAGGAATATTCCGATGCTGTTGACGCCTCCGGACAAAAAATGCAAGTCAAATTGATCAATACTCGTGACGGAAAAACGATTACTCCGACGATTGAGTTAGGATGGTAATCATCGAATTGAAATGTAACGTTTATTTTTTATCCTTCAAATTACAGGAGAATTTCCATGTCAAACAGTAAACTCGCCTCTATCGCAACAATATTATTATTAACAGCTGCAATTTTGGTCTTTCTTGTTTCTGCCGATACAAAACCGGAAACAGTTACAAAATTGGAAACAGTTACAGAACCGAAAAATGTTGCGGAAACAGCAACACCGGATGCGGCTAAGCCGGTAATAACCGAACCGGAAAAATCCGCAACGGAAAACAAGTTGGAAAACAAACAACCGGAACAAACCGCAGCGAATGATTTTCTATTCCGGTTTTACCGGACGTTACGGGATCAAATTGGTGCCGGCAACAACACAACAGTATCACCTTATGGAGTTTCGTGTCTTGGTGAGATGTTGATGTATGGAGCGGAAGGCGAAACAAAACAAGCTCTTCAAAATGTGTTTGTTCCTTCCGGTCTGGCGTCTAAACGGACAACTTGGTTTCATTTATCAAAAGAGCAGGAACGGGAATTACCGTTGGTAGTTGCCAATGGAATTTGGGTTCAGAAAGGATTTCCGATTTGTTCCGGTTATACGATAACGTTACAATCGTTATTCAATTTGCAGGTAACAGAAGCGGACTTTACCAATCATGCTTCAGAGGAATGTACAAAAATCAACGCATGGATTGCCGAAGCGACGAAAAATAAAATAACGAAATTATTTGAATCGCTTGATGCTCAATCTCGAATTGTTCTGGTGAACACGTTGAATTTTCAAGGGAAATGGGCAATTCCGTTCAATAAATCGGCGACCAAACCCGGGACATTTTATTGTACGGAAAACAAGACTGTTGAAATTCCCTTGATGCAAAACACGTTCCGACTCAACTATACAAAAAATGATTTGTATCAAGCGGCGGCAATTCCTTATGAAAAAAACCGTTGTTCGATGATTATTGTTTTGCCGAATAAAACGTCAACACTGGATCAGGTTGAAACAATATTGAATGAAGATTCTGTGTCAAAAATGGTTAATGAGATGATATTGGAGCAGGTTGAATTGACGTTACCGGTTTTTGAGATTGAGTCGGATATTGATTTGAAACCTATTTTGAGCAAGACGGGAGCAGGTCTTGTGTTTGATTTGCAAAAGGCAGATTTTTCCGGCATGAGTGAAGTGGAAGGACTTTATGTTGACCGAATGATTCAGAAGGTATTCCTTCGGGTTGACGAATCCGGTACGGAAGCGGTTGCGGGAACTGGTGCCGATATTGTTCCGAAAAGTGCGAATATTTCCGAAATTTCTCCGTTGTTATTCCGTGCGGATCATCCTTTTTTGTTCTTGATTCGTGATAATACCAGCGGTATTCCTTTGTTTATTGGGCGTTATGTTGCTCCGTAGGAGTGAATCGTTAATAGCGTTACCAATAATTTATTTTTTGATGATCCCTCTTTTTAGTGAAAGGACATTTTGATGTTTATTTCAATGACACGATTTACGTTTCGTATTTTAATTCTTCTTATTATTGTTTCTTTATTGATTCCGTGTTCGTCGGCACAGAGCAATAAAGACGAGAACAATAAAGAAGAGACCGCCGTACCGAATGCGGTGTCCAAGCCGGATGAAAGCAAGAGTTGGGCAACACTGGGACGACTCTATGTTGTTACGGTAACAGATGACGAGTTGGAAGGAGTTCCCGGTCAGGTTGCGCTGAAAAACGGTAAAACAATTGAGGCATTGTTCCAAAACAATCTTGCTTCCGGTGCGTTTGCTGTTATTAAAGTTCCTGCCGGACAAATAACTCGTCAAACAATTTTTTCGCTGATTTCCAATTTACCGGTCAAATCCCAAGATGCCATTTGTTTGTATATTTCCGGTAAGGGCAACAAGGACAGGAAATACGGTACTTTTTTTGAGTTGAGTAAGAGCAAGGAAGAATTATATCGTTCTGAATTGCGGTCGGCACTTGCCAAAAAGAATTGTCGGTTGGGTGTTCTGATTTCTGATTTTTGTGACGGCAAAGAGATTCCGGTGAAACCGGAACCAAAGCCGGAAGCAAAACCGGAGCAACCGGAAACGGAGAACAACGCAGAAAATACGGAACAGAAAAAACCGGAAACCGTAACAGAAGAACCGAAAAAAAGTTCCGAACCCGAAACCGCTCAAACGGAAACACCAACACCGGAAATGACAACATCGGAAGAAATTAAAACATCGCCGTTATTTTTCTCGTTGTTTTTCCAAAGTACGGGCGTAGTGGACATTCTTTCCTCGAATCCGACTCAAAATTCGTTACCGTCAGACAAGGGCATTGGTTGTTTTACGGAAGCGTTTTCAGGTCTTCTTGAAGCGAATAAAAACAAGAGTTTATCTTGGTACCGTTTATTTCCTTACCTTAATCGTGGAACGGGTTTAATTTTTGAAGGTATTTATGTTGACGGGGCGGATTTCAATGGTTTGAAACAAATTTCCCAAGCACCGGTTTTGCTGACTCTTGGTCAGGAGAATTACAGTTCTGAAATTTTTTCCGAAGTTTATCCGCGCGGGAATGATTTTGATTCGGTTATTTCTGGTGTTACGGATAAGGAGGTTGCACTGACCGATGATGATTCCAAGACGATTACGAAATTAGTTCAAGCGGCATTGAATGTGATTCGTCCTCAAAATGATCACGAAAAAGGAAGCCATGAGAATTATGCGGCACTAGACCCGGACAACACGGTTAATGGTGTTAATGGTAATCCGTTTTCGACAACACTTTCCTCTCTTTCTCCGGCTTCGACATCAACTCCGACTCCGACTTCGACTCCGACTTCCAATCCCAATCCTACAAAGGTAAAGATTGGAGTTCGTGTGTTGGATAATAAAGGTGATGGTGTATTGGTTACGCAAATTCTTCCTAGTTTTCCGGGTGCCAAAGCCGGTTTAGAAACGGGTGATGTTATTTTATCGATTAACGGCAAAAAGATAACATCTGAAAAAGAATATTCAGATGCGGTTGATGCTGCTGATCGTGAAATGAAGTTGGAAGTTCGTAATAAAAATGGCGGTCATCGTACAACGGTTATTGTTCAAATAACGGCACCGTAGTGAGTGAATAGTTGATAATGACTAGTGTCGCAAGCGGATTACTACCGAAACGGTTGTCATTCTGCTTGCGGCATTTTTGTTTTCCTCTGCATTAGGATGGCTACTGACAGTTACCAATCATCGAAAAAAAAACGTAAAAAAACGTAAAAAAACTAAAAATATTCAAAACAATTTTTTTGTGGCGAATCACGGACATTTCCGTTAGGCGAAGTTGGAATGCATACTCTAAATTATTTTTTTATTTTTATTACGGTTTGTTAATCTCATTTTTAATAGAGGGTATCTTTTGCCTGAATTGTCTTTTTCGGTTCTTTCAAAAGTTTCAAATCCTAATTTTTTATAGAACTCAACAGCATGGACATTTTGTTCATTCACATCTACACTGTCGGCGTTAAAATTTAATAAAGCAAATTCAATTAGTTGTTTTCCCAATCCTTTTCCAATATGGTCAGGGTCTAGGAAAAGCATTTCGATTTTTGTTTTGTCCAGTCCGATAAAGCCGATAACGTTACTTTCATTTATTAAACAAAAAACGGTTAGTGTTTCAAAATCCATTTCCCGAAGCATTTTCCGTATCGAAATAAAATCATGGTCTTTTAAAAAACCGTGAGTAGCTAAAACAGATTTCTCCCAAACATTTAATAGTTCGTTTTTGTATTTAGTTTGATATTTTTCAATTTTAATGTTCATAAATTTCCCCGATCAGTTTAGTTTGAAGATTTTGTAATCTATCAGAGGAATTATTGTTTCTCGATTTTCACCCCGAAGGGGTGCGATTTTCATAACCGCAGGTCATCGACCTGCGGACTCGTACCACTAACAAACCTCTGTCTGAAAGACAGAATTTTAATCATCGTTGGTTGTACGATTCAGATCGTTTAGTTTCGTCTTTCAGACGACGTTGAGGAGAGATGTTGACCGTAGGTCGCGCTTCGCTTGACCTACGGTTATGAAAATTCCACCCCTGTCGGGGTGAAGAATAAAAAAGAAAAATTTCACTGATATATCACAAACTTCGTAAAAACATTTCATAAAAAAACATCTCATAAAAGGAGAACATTATGAGCGGACCCAAAGGTGGAACTGTTGTGTTAGGCGGTGCTGCAATCGTCGGCGGCGGTGTTGCATTGGCTGCAGTTGCCTCTGTTGCACTTCCTGTCGTCGCTGTCGGCTTAATCGCCGCTGCCGTTGCCAATAGTAACAAAAAACAACAAGCAAAACGCGGTGCAGAAGATTTTCTCAAGTCTTATCAAATGGAACGGAATAATACGCTCGCCGAAATTGACCGTTCCGAAAAACCTGTTCAATTATTGTTATCAAACGGCGAATCGCGTTGGAATTCGCTAAAACAGGATATTGATCAGTTGCGGCGCGAAGTTCAGGCAGAAATCGCTAAATTAAAGAAAACCGCCGGAATACCGCAAACAAAAAAAGAAGTCGAAACTTCTTTGCATCAAGCCGAATCACTTTTAGCCGAAGCCGAAAGCCGCCAGAATCAATTCGGAAAATTTCGTAACGACGCCAATCAGAGTTTTCGGCTCGCTAAAAATAATCAGTCTTCCTCCAAACGGACTGTTCGACAACATACGACCAACGGCACCAAAGCAGGTGACCAAGCAATCGGTGCTGTTAATCAAGCCGTTGAAAAAGCAAGATTAGCAAAAATGCAATTTGAAGAAACATTGCTCATTATCCGCCAAAAAGGAGCAGAAGAACGAAAACAAGAAATGTTACGACAAAACGCCAAAAGTAATATCGCCGCAGCAAAAAGTGAAATCGTACAAGAAAATATCACGTTGATAAACGACTGGATAAGCAATGATGCTGTTCGGTTGTTAAAGGAACATCAGGAAAAAGCTGTTCAGGTATTTCACACGGATCACTATGAAGAAGCATCACTGTTCGCCCAAGAATCTGTCGCCATGTATCGGCAATTTCTTGATACGGCGTTACGGTTAAAACAGCAATTCGCCAACCGTGAAATCATTACCGATGCCATTGTCGCCGCATTGAACGATCTGCAGTACGATGAACCGGATGTCAATTACGAACCCAAAGAAGGTGTTGAGAACACAATGCTCGGAAATATCACAATTTTTGCAAAGTCAAAAGGTGAAACCGGTGATATACGTTTGGCAATAGATATTGACGGCAAAGTCGATCTTGATGTTGCGGATATTCCCGAAGGTAAAGAAACAGAATGTCACGGTGCAATCATAAATTTACAATCAAAAGTTGCAGATGTGGTTGATTTTCAAATCACCAATTGGGGACGAGCAAAGAATGTCAAAAATCTTGACTCAGGAAAATTACCAAAACAAAAAGTTCAAGTAAACAATCAAGTCAAACAACGAGATGGAAATCATTACACTTGAAATTTCGATTGTTATTTTTATAACTTAAAATATCGTCAGCAAACATCTGAATAGTTTCGAGCAGTTCCCTAACACCAATCCTTATTTTTTGTGTCAAAATATTGTTTTGAAAAATGAGATGTCAACAGAAGAACTTGAAAATTTTGAAACTGTTGAAGATGAAAATAATTTAAATGTTGCGCCGAATGTGATAACGGATAATAAAAACAAAATAAAAATTGTAGAAGTAGATCATTTTGAATTGGGCAAGAAAAAACCGATAAAATTATCGGAGTTGACGGCGATTAAAACTTTTAAAAAAATTTGGAAATCGACGTAAATAAGTTGCGGAAATTAAAACAAAAATAATAGAAGTACTTCTCAATAAAGTAGTTGATAGTGGAGAGTTGAGAGTGGATAGTGTCGCAAGCGGAGTAATAACGTTTTGGTAAATAATTCCGCTTGCGACACTATCAACTCTCCACTCTCAACTATCAACTAACCACTGTCCTTTCAGGACGAAGAGGAAAAGAAACAAATAAAAATTCTACTGATATATTACTTTTTTCTTTTTTTCTTTACCGATATTTTTTGTTTCTGTTTTGATTTTTGTTTTTCGCTGTGGGCAGGCGAATTTTTAAGTTTTGCGGGAATCCTATCTGTTTTAAGACGCTTGACCATTCGGAAATCAATCTGTCGTGCATCAGGATCAGCCCGAACAATTTCAGCCAGCAGGCGATCTCCAATACGGAGTGTATTATTGTTGCGCTGACCGATTAAGATTTTGGAGTTGCGTTCGAATCGGTAAAAATCATCATTGAGTGCTTCGATTCGGATGAGTCCTTCCGCCGGAATGTCAAGCCCAATCACGAAAACTCCAAATATCTCAACTGTTGTAATAACCGTTTCGATTTGTTCGCCAATATGTTTGCTCATGTAATCAATCAACTTGAGTTTAACAAGTTCCCGTTCCGCTTTTTCTGCCCGTTGTTCCCGATCACTGCAATGTTCTCCGAGCAAAACCAATTCCCGTAATTCCGGCTTGGATGATTTTCCTTCCAGAATTTCTTCAAGCAACCGATGAACCGCTAAATCAGGATAACGCCGAATCGGTGACGTAAAATGACAATAACACGCCGAAGCCAATGCATAATGTCCTTCCGGTTCCGGTGAATAAACTGCCTTCTGCATCGACCGCAGTAACGAAAAATTCACCGCATATTCTTGTGAAGTTCCACGCACAGAATCAAGCAACCGTTGGATCATAAACCTGTCCTGATAAAGATCGTCCGCATCAAAATCGGCAATCTCCAGTGAACGGAGAAAGTCCGTAAAACTCCGTAACTTGCGGATGGACGGTCCCAAATGAATCCGGCGAAGGAAAGGAATTTTTTTCGATTCAATAAATTCGGCAACCGATTCGTTGGCAGCAAGCATACATTCTTCAATGACCCGATTGGAATCATAATACGGATAAACATGCGCTCCAATCACCGCTCCATCATCATCAAGATCAATTTTCGTCTCAGGAATATTCATTTCAAGAGAACCGCGTTCAAGCCGCTTTTTCCGCAACATTTTCATTATTTCGTACAAATTTGTTAAAAGTTCACGGATTGCCGGTTTCCATTTGCGTTGAAATTTTTCGGGATTATCGAAAAATTCCTGTACTTCGGTATAATTGAAACGTTGTTTACTTTTGATTGCCGAACGGTAAATTTCAGTATGTACCCTAATTCCATCCGGTGTGTATTCCATGAAAACTGATTTCGTAAAACGAATTTTATCGGGTTGTAATGAGGCTAACGCATTCGACAGAACTTCCGGCAACATCGGAATAACACAATCCGGCAAATACACACTGGTCGCACGATTGACTGCCTCCTTGTCAATAGGCGATGTTGCCGTAACAAAATGTGTTACGTCGGCAATGTGAACTCCAAGACGCCAATTGCCGTTGTCGAGTTTCTCCAACGAAACAGCATCGTCAAAATCTTTGGCATCAGCAGGATCAATCGTAATAATAATTTCCTCCGTTAAATCAAGCCGATTCATTGATTTAAGTTTTTTCGCAACAGATTCTTTTTCCGTAACCGATTCATCAGGGAAATGTTTGAAAAATTTTTCAACTTCTTCCCGTGCGGCGTTTAATGTTGTATCGCTAAAGTGATCCGGCAAATCGAATTGCCGTAAAATAAGCAGCGTGTCCAAACCCGGCACGCCATGCGAACCAAGAACCTCAACAATCACCGCTTCACCGTCATTGTGAGGTGTTGGAAATTTAATCATTTCAACAACAATTTTATCGCCGGTTCGCGCGGAACTGGCGGTGGCGTCGCCGATGGGAACTCTCCGTTTGAATAGCGAACCGTCAATTTGAATATAACCCCAACCGTGTTCAATATAATACGTTCCAACAAAACGATTCGAAGCACGTTCCAAAATTTCAACAACACGACCGCGTATTCCGCGTTCTTCATCTGAACGAAAATAATTCGCGTCATTTTTTTTATTACGTTTTTTCGTGGAACGCCCGTAATCATCTTTGGGGCGGCGTTCCATGATTTTAACAGCAACCGTATCACCGGAAGCGGCATCGCGTGTCCAGTGAGCCGGAATGAAAATATCCTCAGCCGGAGCATCATCGTCAATTACTGTACGCGGACGAACAAATCCAATACCAGACGGACGGCGTTGAAACCGCCCCGTAATTAAATTCGTTGAACTTCGTTGAGGTGAATGAAACGTCTTGTTTTTCGTTTCATCATTCGTTGTGACGGAAACAGAATTTTTCTGTTGCGCCGGCAGAACAAAATGATTCTGACCATACACCGCTTCACCATGTTTAATCATTTCCCCAATAAGTTTTCGTAACTCTTCGGAATTGTCGTAAGTCAAACCGAGAACCTTCAAAAACTTTTTCATTTTCTGCGGTTTGTAATCCGGTTGTGTAATAATTTCTAATAGGGATTGCCGAATTGTTTCAGGATTAAATGCCATCGTTTGTCTTTTTGGTAAAATTGTAAAATGAAATAATTATTCAGCCATTAGGCTGTCGGTAATAATTCCCCGCTATTGAGAATCTGGTAATTTTTATAATCTTTCAAAGTAAATAATCAAGAGGTACGTCTCGAATACATCGTTCAAACAGTCCGTAAATTACGCAGATTTTCACCGATTTTTAGAGATAATTTTTTGAAAAATAGGAAACAGACCAAAGATACGAGAATTATTTTCAATAAGCATTCTTAAAATAATTTGCGAAAATCTGCGGACTAAAAATCAACAAATACAATGTTCTCTGCGGACTCTGTTGATAAAAATGGACAGTTTCTAATGAAATTATCAATTAGACGATTCTTTGAAACATTAACCATGAAATTTCATACAAAATTATTTTGTATCCTGATCGGAATATTGATATGCGCCGGTTGTTCGGATAAGATTAAAAGAAAAAATCATTCCGGCACGCAAACTATTGTCTAAAACTGTTGAGTAACCATTTTTGTAAAATTTACTGATGAAAAATAAACGGTACGATATTCTTGTTATTGGAGCGGGTCATGCGGGAGTTGAGGCGTCTTTAGCGGCGGCGCGGTTGGGTGCTCGAACAGCGTTGTTGACGAGTAATCTGGATACTATCGCCCAAATGAGTTGTAATCCCGCGATTGGCGGAATCGGCAAGGGACATTTTGTACGTGAAATTGATGCGTTAGGCGGTGCGATGGCTCAGGCAATTGACGCAACAGGAATTCAATTCCGTATGTTGAATCTGCGTAAAGGTCCCGCAATGCAAGGACCTCGTGCTCAGGCAGACAAAAAAGCTTACCAAACGAAAATTAAACAAATTCTCGAAAATCAGCCCAACCTCGAATTAAAACAAGAAAATGTTGTCGGTCTTACTGCTGTTCCTTTTCATTCCGAAACACAAAACAACGAAAATCCGACAAATAAACGTTATAAAATTTCCGGTGTATTTCTTGACGACGACAGTATTATCAATGCGGAAGCGGTAGTGTTATGTTGCGGGACATTCCTGAACGGTTTAATTCATTTTGGTGAGCGGCGGATTTCGGGTGGTCGTGTTTCGGAGCCGGCGGTGATTGGTCTTAGTGGTTCGTTACGGGATTTTGGTATTCGCGTTTGCCGTTTCAAAACCGGCACTCCGCCGCGAATCAATGCCCGAAGTCTTGATTATTTGAAACTGACCATCCAACCCGGTGATACGGAACCGGTACCATTTTCGTTTCTAAATGATTCTATTTCGAAGGAACAGATTCCGTGTTGGATCACTTACACCAACTCAACACTTCATCAATTTATTCGGGAACACCTTAAATTGGCTCCGGCATACAGCGGACAAATTCAATCAACAGGTCCTCGTTATTGTCCGTCAATTGAAACAAAAATTGAACGGTTTGGGGAAAAGGAACGGCATCAGTTATTTTTGGAACCGGAAGGCAGAAAAACGAACGAAATTTATATCAATGGTTTTTCAACGAGTTTTGGTCGGGAGATTCAGGATCGAATGGTTCGCATGATTGACGGTCTGGAACATGCGGAGATTATGCGTTACGCTTATGCGATTGAGTACGATTATGTACCGCCGGATCAACTTCGGATGACGTTGGAAACAAAAATAGTCGAAGGACTTTATCTTGCCGGTCAACTGAACGGCACAACCGGTTACGAAGAAGCGGCGGCACTTGGTCTGATGGCAGGAACCAACGCCGCATTGAAAATTGCAGGGCGTGAACCATTTTTGTTGCAGCGAGACGAAGCGTATATTGGAGTAATGATTGACGATTTGGTTACGCGCGGAGTTGATGAGCCGTACCGTATGTTCACGAGCCGCGCCGAATACCGGCTCCTTTTACGTCACGATAACGCTGATCGCCGGTTGACGCCGATTGGCGAAAAAACCGGACTTGTTGATGAAAAACGATTAAGAAAATTGCAACAAAAATTAGATGAGATTACAGCAATTAATCGGATTCTTTCAACAACTTACGAGACAAACGGTTCATCCATGCTGAAATTTTTAGCCCGTCCCGAAACGACTTGGGAAGAAATAATTGAACGGATTCCTCAACTTGCTTCCTTCTCAAAACAAGCAGCGGAACAAGTTTGTATTGATACCAAATACGACGGTTACATTAAACGGCAAAAAAATGATATTGAACGAATCCAAAAACTTGCAAGACAACGTATTCCCGACGATATTAATTATTCGACAATGAAACATTTACGAAGTGAAGCGCGGGAAAAACTTGAAAAAATCCGTCCGATTGATCTTGCCCAAGCTGGTCGAATCAGTGGTATTACGCCGTCAGACATTGCGGTTTTAGCGGTTTATCTGAAATAAAACACCCAAAAATATAACTGTCTCTTTTTTGTCCGCAGATTTTCGCAGATAGTTATACTTTACCTTGTCTTAAATTCGTCTTTTTGTAACATATCAGTAGAATTTTCCAAAACGTATTTTAATTGTTTCCGCAAACCTCATTTAAAACCTAATTTCTTCCTAACAAAACAACCTCAGTAGCAATGAATCCCCCAAAAACCAAC
>JAITBS010000615.1 GCA_031283515.1 Planctomycetaceae bacterium | reverse complement strand
AACAATACGTCGCTGTTCCTCCTAATAAACGATTGGGTTTAGCATGACACATATATAAATCAAGCCAGTTATCAACAAGGATTTTTGAATGCGCTGTCAAGAATAAAAAATAATTTTCTGGATATTGTTTCAAAAGTTCTCGATAATATCCAAAACAATAATTTCGGTCTGGAACTTCCATAACAACAAAATCAAGATGTGCCAAAGGTGTCGTGAGTTTTTGCCATTCGTTTTCAAATTCCTGATATCCTTTTTTAATAAACAATAATTGATGTGGATAACCAGCGGGATGTTGCAGATATGATTCAATAAATCCGCTCAATAATTGCTCACTATTCTTATCGTTTTTTCTCGAAAAATAAACGACAAACGGTATATTATCAACAGTTTTTTCTCTGTTAACTTGGTTATAATTATTGGAAAGTTTTGATTTTGTAAACAACGTATTCATATACCATCAATATTGTTGCAAAAAATTGTTCAATACAACATAAAATTAGTAATATTTCAGTGAAAATTTTTTAAAAGTCGTATTGGTAGGAATTGTTAAATTTTAGGTAACTGTTCATGGAATTTTTTTTTCGTACATTTAATTGCGAGCGAAAGAATACCAATTTTTGTTTGTAATCATTTACGATTACAGAACCTGATGCTATTTTTTTCTTCAAATATTTGTCTGGTACGGAGGAGTTTATTTTCGATAAATTTGTCAATTTCAAATTCGGAATGCGTCTTCAAAAATTCCCAAATGGCGGTTTCAGGATAGTTCCCTTTGTCCCAAAACGATCAAAGAATGAACCTATCAACATATATTCAATACTTGTATCGAATACAACACAATAACTTCATTATTGTCATATAAAAATGCAATATTGTCAAGGTACTTACGAAAATTAATCAGCGTTTTCGAGAATGGAAGGCGTCTGGACAATAATAACACGCCCCAAAGATTCGCCATTTTTAACAATCTGATCAAGTTCCGATAAAAAAATGAAACAAACAATTCGGTATTAAAAGTATCCGTTGATAGCTAACTTAGCATCCTATACTTCTCAACTTCTCGCACTTGAAAATCTGTTTCGTATTTTTTGACAAAATAAACAGGTCTTGACAGAATCTACAAGATTTACAGAATTTTCAAATCGAAACGTTTAACAGTATATTTCAACAGAATCGAATTTTTAAAATATAATGAGTATATTTATCAGCTGTACAATGATTCATGATTAATGTATAGTACTATAGTTAAATAATCATAGCAATCCTTCACAATAATACCACTAGTGTTTTGTTAGTCTTAAAATTGGGGATAAGCCGACAAATAGCCTTAAAAAATTAATTTTAACAGCAACAGATTGTGAACAGGATGATTTTTTTAGATACAAATTAACTCAAAAACGACAAATGAAATTTTCCGAATTAAATTTGCAAGGAACGTATAGAATAGATATCGAACCAAATTGTAACAATCAAGATTGGTTTGCACAATTGTTTTGTGCAGATGCATTGAAAGAAATAGGTCATTTAAAACCGATTGTTAATGTCAATCATTCGTACACGCAACAGAAAGGAACAATTCGCGGTTTACATTTTCAGTATCCGCCTGATTGTGAAATCAAGATTGTAAAATGTATTCGCGGGGCAATATGGGATTGCGTTGTTGATGTACGAAATAATTCGCCAACGTTTCTGAAATGGGACGCTATCGAATTGACTTCCGACAATAACCAAATGATTTATATTCCAGAAGGCGTTGCACACGGTTTTCAAACACTCGACGATAATGTGGAATTACTCTATTTTCACACAAATTTTTATGCATCACAAAATGAAGGCGGCTTACGGTTTGATGATCCGACATTGCGTATCGCATCGCCATTGCCGCCGATAAATATCTCAGAACGAGATCAACAACATCAACTTATCACTACAACATTCAAAGGAATTTCATTGAAATGAAATGTCGATTTTGTCAAAAAAAATTAACGCATGTTTTCGCCAATCTCGGAACCGCTCCGCCTGCAAATTCGTTCTTGAAACAGGAACAACTCGAAGAAGGCGAGATTTATTATCCTTTAAAGGTCTTTGTTTGCGATAATTGTTTTCTGGTTCAGGTTGATGAATTTAAACGTTCAACGGAAATATTTTCAGATGAATATGTTTATTTCAGCAGCGTATCAAAATCATGGCTTGATCATGCAAAACGATATGTAGAAACGATGACATCCCGTCTCGGACTCAATTCAAACTCATTCGTTATTGAAATTGCGTCGAATGACGGATACTTGTTACAATATGTCAAAGAAAAAGGAATCCCGTGTCTTGGAATTGAACCAACAACATGTACGGCTCAGGTCGCAATAGCAAAAAGGATTCCTGTTATTAACCGATTTTTCGGAACAAAGACAGCGTTAGATTTAAAAAATAAAGAACAATCGGCAGATCTGTTATTGGGAAATAACGTATTAGCGCATGTTCCCGATATTAACGATTTCGTTTCAGGACTTAAAATCGTACTTAAATCAAGCGGTACAATTACAATGGAATTTCCACATTTGATGCGGCTTGTTGAAGGAAAACAATTCGATACTATTTATCACGAACATTTTTCATATCTGAGTTTTGGCACTGTTTATAAAATATTCGATATGCATAGACTCAAAATTTACGATGTAGAAGAACTGGCAACGCATGGAGGATCGTTGCGGATTTTTGCTAAACATGCTGAAAATAAAACAATACCTGTTTTGAAAAGCGTATCAAATTTGTTATTAGAAGAAGAACGACATGGGATAACAACGCTCGATTATTATAACAATTTTATGTTGTCTATTGAAAAGATTAAGATTGAGTTTCTGCGGTTTCTGGTGGAATGTAAGGATAAAGGAGAACGTGTTGCTGGTTATGGTGCTGCGGCTAAGGGGAACTCGCTTTTAAATTTTTGCGGCATTAAAGCAGATTTAATAGATTTTGTTTCAGATAGAGCAGAGTCAAAACAAGGCAAATATCTGCCGGGAAGCCGTATTCCTGTTTATTCCGAAAATGAAATTAAAAAACGTAAACCAGATTACATTATTATTTTCCCCTGGAATATCCGTGAAGAAATCGAGAACCAACTTGACTATGTAAAAAATTGGAACGGAAAATTTGTTTCAATCATTCCAAAATTAAAAATAGTATAGAAATTCAATAAAACTACTTGTTGCAGATATTTTCGAATTTACCCGATGTTATACTATGTGTCTTTATAAAAATTACTTGGATAATCATTCAATGGAATATTTTACAACACGAACCACACAAAACACACAAAATAACACGAAAAGAGTCAAAACAAAAATTTCATATTTCATATTTTTCGTGCTATTTTGTGTGGTTCGTGTGGTAAAATATAAAACTTCATAAATATTACGACAAGAGGTATATGTTTATTAGGTATGATAATTTTCATTTTAATTAATTTTTAATCAGCGACTTTTTTATTTTCCAATATCCGCCTTTTTTAATAACGTTACAATTTTAGGCGTTGTCAGATTTTCCAAAATTTCGCAATTATTGTTTTTGACTTGTTCGACAAAAAAATTCTTTTCAGGTTTTTCCAATAACACAATCGTATGAGAACATTCAAAATTATCCGCCGCTTGGCTCATTCCCAAATAAGCGTTTCCAATACCAGTTCCTAAATGCGGAGTAATATGAATAACTTTCATTTTATCGAAACAATAATGCCTTTTTCTTTTTTGATTTCCGTATAACTTCCCTTAAACCATTTGCGAATATTAGGTCCGAGTTGTATATTCTGAGAACACAATATACCGTCGTAAATAATCATGTCTCCAAACGGCAGTAATACCGCCTCTACCATTATCGGTAATAGTGCCGCCGGTATCATAGCACTGATTGGTTCTTGTATTCCATTAACTCCATATAATAAACCATGTTCATCATCCAGAAAAATACTGTACTTTTTTAAATGCCGCATCATAATGAATCGTCCAGATATTTTTTTCTTCCATTCTTGTATTATTTGTACATTTTCATCAGGGATCTCCTTTGTTGAATCAATATATTCATCAATTATATTTACGTTACTCCAAAGTTTATCTTTCAATGTCTTAATCTCATTCAGGTTCAATCCCGCAGGATTTTGAGGATGTCCAAAATTTTGAATCAGTTTATATTTGTCATTAACATAAGACAGTAATCCTAAAAAATTGGAATAAAATATTTCTCTTTCATCCGGCAAAAGTATCATTAGAATACCTCTAAAAATTTTCTTTGAAAATGGTAGGAAAACAGCAAAAAAAACACGTTCTTAAAATATCATAACATAATCATAATTACGTACAAGAAATTAGAAGTTCCCTTATTTCTCATAACCGTAACGCTCAAAATAATGATGCCAGCGGTTTGTGATTTGTTCTTTCATTTCTTGGCTGAGATCAAATTTATTCTTTTGGTAGGATTTTTGTGTTGCGGAAAATTCGGTGAACATCGGTTGAACTGTTTCAAATTCGCCAAGTTCAAGACATTGGTAAATTTTTTCCAATGTTACAACCGGATTTTCTGTCAACTCCTTGTAAGCAATTTCGCAAAACTGGTTCGGATTAAGAAGTTCCAAATCCGCCTCGAACACTTTATACATTGTATTAAATGTATCAAAAATATAATCCTCCAAACCATTGCCCTTAGGTTTTTGAGCCCCTTCGTCTTGAGCAAGCCGCATCCAAAGATTGTATGTTGACGGAAAAATCGAATACGGATGACGATGAATATGTACAAATTTTGCATCGGGATATTGTTGCAAAATTGTTCTGATTCTTCCGGTATGCGGCGGCGATTTCAAAACAATCCGCTTATCCGGCGATAAATATGTTAACGATTTCAAAAAAATGTCCAGACCTTGAAGCCATTCCTGACGTTGTTGCTCCGAAAGAGAACAAAGCGTCAAATATTCCGTATCAATAACCGAAACATTATTCGGAAAAATAATGTTTCGGTATGGCGAAGGTAATCCCATAGAAGTTAGCGCAAATTCGTCTTCCTGCGGACGGTCAAATCCGGCTTCCATATTATCAATCGGACGTTTTTTGGGCATCAATAATGCCGCAATAGGCCGGAGAATATAACGCGATGCAATAAAATGTTCCGGCGCAAAACATGCATAAGTGTCCGCAAATGTAAACCGCGGATCACGAATAAGATATTCATGTAACAGTGTTGTACCGGAACGCCAATGACCAATAATAAAAATCGGTGATCCGGCAAGTTTAGTTTGACGTATCCTCTTGCCGTAAAAAATTGTTTGCACCGCTGCACAAGGCGAATTGAATACAATCGCCATAAGAGTTACGATAAGAACCATGCCCCAACGAATCGGCGACACCCGAAATCGTCCGCTTTTCAATAACCGAAACCAGGCACGTGTTGTCATACCATCCCAAAAACGCGGATACCAAAAACGATCTGTATAACCGCCAACTTTATTTTTTGAAGAGGAATTTTTTGATGAAGACATAGAACAAAAAAACGTGTTAGGAAAGAAAAAAACGTAACTGTTTGTTTTATCAACCGCCAGAAAAAAAACGCTGATAACACAGAATTTTCTGTTCGCGAAATTCTTTCGGCATTGATCTGCACAACCTGCGGACTGTTTCAATATTGACCGAAATCACGGGCTGCTTGGGTCATTGCAGCGAGGTTTTCGATTTTCGTATCATTTTGCATAATTGCACAAGCATCGACAATATAACCGCCGTTTTTTCCCACTCCGTCGATAACTTTTTTCGTGTATTGACGAACTTCTTCTGTTGTTCCAAGTGCCAGCAGGTCATTGGGAATACCGCCGCTGATACAGAATTTCTCGCCAAGAACACGGTGAATTTCAAAAATATCGCCCTTATCAACATGATAAACAATACTTTTTTCTGGAAGTTCGACAATAGATTTGAGATTACCATTCCATTCGCCTTCAGCATAGAACAGTGTTTGGATTCCTTTACTCCAAAGTGTACAAATAACTTCTTTGAGTGAAGGCCAATAAAATTTCTCAAATTGCTTGGGTGAAAGAAACGGTAAACAGCCGCGATGTAACCATAAACCAACCGGCAAATTTCGTTCCGGATCGGCAGTCTGTTCCGCAGCAAACGCCAAATGGGGAACCAATGCCTCTGTTAATGCCAAAACTTTTTCCGGTCTTTGATACAAATCCATACAAAGTGCACGATAACCACGAAATTTGTCGGCAATAATATCAAACGGTGCTTTCAGAATACCGGCAATCGCACATGGAGTTCCTGTTTCATTGCGCATTCGGGCAATATGAGGACCATAAGCAGCGAAATAATTTTTCATGGACGCCATACCAGTCAACATTGCCATATTACCGCGAAATGTCGCTGGAGAACCCGGCGGCGCAACATGTTGTGTTATTCTTGGAAACCAAACATTGGCAATAAAATCAATAGGCGATTTGATAAACAAATCGTAATCCTCTTCCAACATCCAAGCATTCTGTTCCGGCGGTTCGAGGTACTGAAATCCTGTATTGTCCGACACTTCAATTCCCGGAACAGCGTAATAGCGAATCCCAAGTGATTTGACAAGACCCGTCCAAACATAGACCATATTGGGAACTGCCGCATCCCAATCGAAATCTTGACAACATTTCAGGACGGCATCGAATGCGTAACGGTAATCGTGGGTAACTTGTTGACAAGTGAATCCGGCGTAAACTGCAGTTACTTCGGCAGCGAATGGACGCACCGGAACACAATCCGGTTTTTCGTTACGCATTGCAGTGGTGAACCGCTTCAATCGTTTTTGATAAAGAATTTCTTTGTCTGACATAAAATAGTAAATTACTCCGGCATAAAATAATGGTTTTTTCGGCTTGGGTTTGGGGAACGAATTATGAAAACCGACAAAGTCAGGAAAATCAGGAAATTAAAGACAACAAAGCATTCTACTATTTTCCCACGAAAAAACAACCGTAGGAATTTAGAAATTAATGAATCCTCACATCTCTTGAAATGAATTATTTATTCCTTAAAATAAATTGTTCGATTTAGAGGAGTTAAGAAGATTGACCGTCCAACAAGATACAAGAGTGTAATGATTTCTTTGAATATTGCAATGCGTCTTACTGAAATGGCGCAACGTTATCCCGAACTTCCTGCGATTGCGGAACCGGATCATCATGGGCATTATAAAACAATAACGTTTGCCGAACTGGACGCCGATAGTAACCGGATTGCTGCTGCCTTACTCGAAAACGGCGTTCAACCCGGAATGAAACTTGCGTTGTTTGTTCGTTACGGAATAGATTTTATTTCGTTGGTTTTTGCACTTTGTAAAGCCGGTATAACACTTATTCTGATTGATCCTGGTATGGGAATTTCGCGAATGTTGCATTGTCTTGCCGAAGTGGAACCGGATGGTTTTGTGGCAGTTCCGGCTGTTCATTGGGCGAGGTTGGTTCTGAAACACCGGTTTCCAAAAGCAAAACATCATCTGACTGTTGGACACCGTTGGTTCTGGAGCGGACTTTCACTTGAAACAATCCGAAACAATAGCAATAGTTTTCGCAACAATTTCAACATGATCGAGACAACGCCGGAAACTCTTGCTGCGATTATTTTTACGAGCGGCAGTACCGGATTGCCTAAGGGAGTGGCGTTTACACACCGTATTTTTGATACACAGGTGGAAGAAATTTCGAAACGGTATAATATTCAACCGGAGGAAATTGATTTGGCGTGTTTTCCGTTTTTTGGTTTGTTTGATGCGGCGATGGGAGTTACGGCGGTCATTCCCGAGATGAATCCAACTCGCCCCGCTCATGTCAACCCCATTAAAATCGTTGAAGCAGCAAACTATTGGAAAATCACTCAATCATTCGCATCACCGGCATTGTGGAACCGAGTTGCTGATTATTGTGCAAAAACAGGAAAACGTCTGGAAACATTACGGCGAGCGGTTTCGGCAGGAGCACCGGTTTCAGCGGCAATTCTGGCGAAATTGAAACATTGTATTCATCCCGAAGGCGAAATTTTTACCCCTTACGGAGCCACTGAAGCCTTACCAACCGCTTCTATTTCCGCAAGTGAAGTGCTTAATGAAACTGTTGCAAAAACAGAGCAAGGAGCCGGTGTTTGTGTTGGAACACGTTTTCCGACTATTTCGTGGAAGATAATCGAAATTACCGACACTCCTATTGCACGGCTGGAAGATGTACAGGAATTGCCGGTTGGTGAAATCGGCGAAATTGTTGTTACGGGACCTCAAGTGACTACGCATTACGTCAATCGTCCCGAAGCCAATGCCGCCGCTAAAATGCTTGATGCCGAAAACCGGATTTGGCATCGAATGGGAGATGTGGGTTATCTTGACCCGCAAGACCGGTTTTGGTTTTGCGGACGAAAAGCACATCGGGTTGTAACACCGGAAAAAAACTTGTTCTCAATTCCTTGCGAGGCAATTTTCAATCAACATCCGAAAATTTTTCGTTCTGCCTTAGCCGGTAAGATTCCGCGAATTTTTGTTGAACCGTTCCCCGAATTTTTTCCAAAAAATAAAACCGAAAAACAAAAACTCATTACGGAACTTTTAGAACTCGCACAAAAAAATCCCTTAACACAATCTATTACGGAAATTCGGATCATGCGTCATTTTCCGGTCGATGTCCGCCACAACGTTAAAATCAACCGCGAACTCCTAACCGCATTACGTTGAATCGTTTGTATTATACTTTATCCGGTTAAGTACAAATGATATAAGTGAATTTGTTGCAAAAAATAAATATTATGAATACCTAAAATATAAAACAATCGAAATTAAAACGGGAATTACGGATAAAGAAAAAATAATCGCCACAAAAAAACGGGAATGTCATTAACATTCCCGTAAGTGTTATGTTTTAATGAAAATCTATTCTATTCATTTTTTGGGTCATTTTCAGTCGGTTTTGTTTCTTCGGCTTTCTTTTTTGCTTCTTCGTCTTGTTTCGCCTGCAAAATTTTGATTTGTTCGATTGTTTGTTTTTCTTGTTCTTCTTGTTCTTTTTTTGCTTTTTCGGCTTCGGCTTTTGCTTTTTCGGCATCGGCTTTGACTTTATCGGCGTCGGCTTTAGCTTTTTCGGCGTCGGCTTTGGCTTTGTCGGCAACCGTTTTCATTTCTTTTGCCGCTTGAATTTGTTTTGCTGCTTCGGATTGAGCTGCATGGGCTTCTTTCTTGGCATTTTCGGCATCGGTTTTTATTTTTTCGAGATCAACTTTGGTTTTTGCCAATTCGTTTTTCAGTGCATCAAGTTTTTCTTTTTCTTTTGCCAAAATCTCCTGTTGTGATTTGACTTCGGCATCTTTTATTGAAACGGCTTCAAATTGAGCATCTGCTTCACTTTGTTGTTCTGCTGCTTCTTTTTTTGCCTGAATTGCGAGATACATCTGATACCGTGCCGATTTCATTGCTTTGGTTTCGATACCGAGCAGCCCAAGTAAACCGCGTTGTTTAACATATTGAGCCTGCGCCGTCTCAACTGTAGAAAATGAAATCATAACCGCCACAAATAAAATAATCAATTTTTGCATAACCAATCTCCAAAATTTTTGTTGAAATTAATTAAGTTAATGATTCCAAAAGAAATCAAATCCTTTAATAATACACACTTATTTTGTCAAAACTCCGTTAAAATCAGAAACTTCGTTTTTGACATCACAACATCTATTTTCATCTAAAATAGATTAAAAAACTTATTTTATTATCGACAATATAGCAAAAATATGCAATAAAGGCAAGAAGATTGTTATAAAAAAAATTAACAAAATAAATAATATAAAACGAAATTACTGATTATTTAAAATTTAACATCGCAACAACAACCAAAAATATCCGACTATTCATTGATAAAATTAAGAAAAAATACGTGGGGAGCATTCCCATTCCGTGTCGATTTTGATATTTTATCAATCTTTGTAATATATCTGTTGCCTATTTATTTTTCGCTTTTCACCCCGCAAGTGGTGTGATTTTCCTAACCGCAGGTCATCGACCTGCGGATTCGTACCACTAACAAATCTCTGTCTGAAAGACAGAATTTTAATCATTGCCGGTTTTACGATTGGGATTGTTCAGTTTCGCCTTTCAGGTGATGTGTTTTGCAGTGGAGAGTGGAGAGTGTCGCAATATGAAATTGAATATGACAAAGTAACACCAAACGATATAACATTACTCTTTCCGGAAAATACCACTGTCACGGATGCGATCAAAGGTGTTTCATATAAAACCGATGCCAATGGCGAACCAATTGAATCAACGATTCAACCGCTTTATGGACTTGATCCGTCTCAAGTGAAATTGCCCGAACCGCCGAAACGGAAAATTAATATTGTTTTTATTGTTGCCGGTATTTTGTTTATTGTTACTGCATTATACATACATTTCAAAAAACGTAGGACTTTGAATTGATTTGTTTTTGTACAAACTAATAGCGGTATTGTACCGCTTGATGTGGTCGGTGAAATTGCGGCAAATAAAAATTTATATGGAATACCTGCAAGTATTAATTTTGGTGTTGTTCGTGCCGGAGAAACAAAGGAAAGAATCGCACAGATATTACGTTACGATTTGTCGTCTGTTAATTTTGTTGATGCCGAAGGAAATATTGACGGACTTACATGTTATCCTCAACAATTGGAATCGAATGAGACACACAAGATTCTTTTAAACATATCTCTTGACGCTAATCGCTTGCCGACGGGTGATTTTAGCGGTTATGTGGATATACACACGGATAGTGTAATTGATTCAAAATATAGGATTCCTGTAGTTGCAACAATTGAAAATTTATAACGATTTTAATTTTTGTATTTAATTACAGAAAGTATGTTTAAGAAGTTTTGATTTAAGCGATAGCCGGTTATCAATCTTGTGATTTTTCTCCGGCGTCTTTAGGAAGGGAATGATTCCAATCCCTCAAGGTTCGGCTCAATTCATTGACAAGTTCCGGTTGCGATTCGGCGAGGTTGATTGATTCTGTAACATCTTTTTCCAAATCGTAAAGTTGTTGCCCTGAGCCATCGAATTGCATTAGGAACTTCCACTTGCCTTTTCGTAACGCCATATCCGGCAACGGTTCCGCATCTGTTCCGGGGTGATCCGGCGGACGGCGCCAGAAAATCGGGGTTTGATGTTGTTGGTCGGTTTTTCGTCCCGCCAGAACTTCAGAAAAATCCTCGCCGTCAAAAACAGTTTCCCCAACTTCCAACTCTTTATTTGTTCCCGTAATTTTAAGCAACGACGGAACAATATCAATTGATTGAAACACCGCCGTTCGGTTTTGTGTTCCTTTTTGTTCGGAAACAATAAAACCATCTCCCCAAACAATTAATGGTGAACGTACACCGCCTTCGTAAAGAGTTCCTTTTGATCCTCGAAGCGGTTGGGACGAACCGGCACCTATTTCAGGTCCATTGTCGCTCAAAAGAAGAATCAATGTATTTTTTCGTAACGAATCACTGCCGCGAATATAATCAAACAACGGCGCAAGTTGCCGATCCAACTCCGTCAATACCCCGTGATAACGCGACTTCTTACTCCCGTCTCCCCGCAATTCCTGTGACGGAAAAAACGGCGAATGAACATCGTCTGTCCAAAGATTGATGTAAAACGGTTTGTTTTCTTGTTCTGCTTTTTTGATAAATTCCAACGCCTTGTTGACGTAAGAACTCGTAACATAATTTCGGTTCACCCATCGAATTTCACCACGCCCCAGTGTATCAGAACCAAGCGAATGTCTTTTGGGGTCGGTTCCGTCAAAAGTATTGAGTAACGGCAAAATACGTGAACCAAGTCCTTCAAAATTCGTTAACGTTTCGTCAAATCCGTATTCCGAAATCAGAGGAGCATCACCAACATCACGTTGTCCGCCAAGATGCCATTTCCCAAAATGTCCTGTTGCGTAACCGTTTTTACGAAGAAATCGTGCCAAAACCGGTGCCGAAGGATCAAGCCATTGCGCCACTCCGCGTTCTGTGTTACGTTTTCGGTTGTCAAGATATGAGGTGATACGCCAACGCTGCGGATATTGACCGGTCGTCATACCGCAACGGGACGGCGAACAAAGCGGTGAACAAACATAAAATTGCGTAAACGAAATACCTTCCTGAGCAAGACGATCAATATTTACGGTTTTAACTGCTTTATTACCGAAACAGGAAAGATCACTCCAACCCATATCGTCAATTAAAACAAGAACAATATTCGGACTTGCTGCTTCGTTTGCCGAAATAAAAACGTTAAATCCGCAACATAAAACTGTTGTCCAAAAAAAAATTGCCCCACTCAATACTTTTCTAATATCAAAACAACTTGTTTTCATTTGGTTTATTTATCGGAAATCTCTAAAAATTCATTTTCAACCACAGAGGACACGGAGAATATTTTTTTGAGAACACGAAATACACTAAAAATCACGAAAGATACGAAAATTTTGTTTTGACTCTTTTTGTGTCATTTTGTATCATTTTGTATCATTTTGTGTTTTTTCATGTGGTTCGTGTTCTAAAAAAATGTTCTCTCGATGAACACGGTGTACTCTGTGTTTCATAAAAAATTGAATGATTAAAAATTCCCTATTGTGTTAAAAATTTTTCTGTTGCAATATTACGGAGTTACACGTCTCCAATCGAGAATATCCAATTCAACTTGTTGATTAAAATCGCTGATTCGGACTCTGAAGGCGATATCAATTGGTTTGTCAAACGGTTGCATTTCGTCGAACCAATTTTTACGGTTGAAGGCGACACCGCGAAGAGTTACGTTATTTTGATGAAATTCGGCGGCGAAATGACTATTGTCTTTACCCATTGTTTTGGCATTTTGTACCAGCACTTTTTCTGCTGCAAAAATAGGACGCGGATTGGCACTCCCAAACGGAGCAAGTAATAAAATCTGTTTGACTGTTGATCGTGTAAACGCTCCAAGTGGAAAAAAACCGTCAATCAGTAATTCGGCAATTCGTTCTTCTTTGGTAATTCGTTCCGCAACAATCTTGCAAAATGCAGTTCGAAACGCATCAATTTCTCTTTCGTCAATCGTCAAACCGGCAGCCGCTTCATGACCGCCAAAACGGATTAGGAATTGCCGGCAAGATTCTAAGGCAGTGTAAAGATTGAATCCAGAAACACTTCGTGCAGAACCAACCGCCGGAACATTGCCCATTTTGTCTTTGCCAAGAAGAATTACCGGACGGTGAAACTGATCAACCAATCGACCGGCAACAATTCCAATCACTCCGCGATGCCAGTCTCCTGCAAGAACAAACGCCGGATCATTAACAGAATCAAATTGTTCAAGGATTTGTTGTTCGGCTTCTTTGGCGATTCGTTTTTCCAATATTTTTCGGGATTCATTGAGTTCATCGATTTCTTTGGCGAGTTCTGCGGCACGTTTGGGGTCATTACCGATTAGCAGTTCAACCGCCAAACCAGCCTGACCGAGACGTCCTGCGGCATTGAGACGCGGAGCAAGTTGGAACGCCGCATATTCCGAATCGAGTCGGGTTTTGCCTTCAACATATTTTGCAACAGCAAAAAGTTGTTTAAGCCCTATCGAAGACTTGGGCGAATAAAGATATTGCAAACCGCCTCGAACTAAGGTGCGGTTTTCGTCTTGCAATGGTACAAAATCAGCGACAGTTCCCAATGCTGCCAAACCCAACATTTCGGTAAGCCGTTCCCGAAATTGGGGCGGAACCAGTTTCCCTGGACCATTGAAGGCGAGTTGCCCCAACGCCCACGCAACCTTTAACGCAACCGCCGAACCACAAAGCAATGGAAATGGATATTTTTCCGCCGTTCCGATTTCTTCCGGTGTCAATGACTTAACCGATACATATTTTCCCGCCAATCGGACAAGTTGCGGATGAGTAATCGCAAGGGCATTGGGAAGTTCGTCACTTGGAGTGTGGTGATCGGTGATTAAGAGTTTGATACCGTGTTCTGCTGCTGTTTTCGCCTCTTCGACACTGGAAATACCACAATCAACCGTAATAATAACATTGACACCGTTTTGTGCTAATTTGATAATGGCTTCGGAATGAAGTCCGTAACCTTCGTCAAACCGGCTTGGGACGTAATAATCGACATCGGCTCCCAAATCTTTGAGTGTCTGCAGAAGAATCACAATTCCGGTAATCCCGTCAACATCGTAATCTCCATAAACCACGATTTTTTGTTTACTGTTGACGGCATCTAACAAGTGTTCCGCAACTTCACGGCAACCGGGCAAAAGAAAAGGATCACGTAAATGACTTTTCAAATTAGTTTTTAGAAAAGCGTTAGCGGCATCACGCGTTTGAATCCCACGCGTCACAAGCAACGCCGCTATCAAATCCGAAATTTGTGCCGAAATCGAAATTGATCGGGCTAATTCGTTATCGTACTTACAAATGATCCAACGTTTCGGCATTGATTGAGAAAATTCATTGCAGTATTACGCCAATTGATCTGACACAACACATAACAGGAACGAATGAGGATTACCTGTTTTCACCGATAAACAACATCCGGTAATTCGTAGTAATTAGTAATTATAGTAATTACCGGATTTAATAAAACAGTGTTTCTGTTCTATTATTTGAGTTTTATCATTGATGGTTTTGACAACGATTTTATTTCTTTTTTTCGTTATGAATGGTGTGTTTACGGAGTTTGGGGCAATATTTGCTGAGTTTCAGTTTTTCGCCTCCCGGTTTTTTTCGGATGGCATAATTGTATTCACCGGTTTCTTCGCAAACTAAAAACACGGTTTCTGCTTTCTTTTTACTTTTTTTTCCAGCCATAGTTTTGGTTCCTAAAACAGGTTTGTACACCTGATTGCTAAAGATTGCCAAAAAATAGAGTTGATACGATCTTCAATTGAAAATTCCGGTATTCGGTGTTGATTTCCAACGATTAACTATTGGGCGAAATCAAACGAATTACCGTCTTGGTTTCTCTGGAATTTTCAAGTGTCATCAATACAATAGCCCATGAGTATAACCCAAAATGTCCGGAATGGAAGGACGGGGTAGATATACTTTACCCTGTTGACGGACGGAAATGAAAACCAACCGTTGCGACCGTGGGTTTATTGTTTAAAACCCTTCGGCGATAGGTCGCCTACCTGTTAATTGCCTACCTTGTAATTGCCAACTGTAAACAAATTCAAAAATAGTCCACTGATAGATTACCTGATATTTTGTTTAAAATAATTGTAATATATCAGTGGCTTTTTTGTTTTTCGATTTTCACCCTGAAGCAACTGTGTTTTTGTCAAATGGGGGTATTGGAATTTTTTTGTTTTTTATCATTTTTTTTTGTCATGTTCAAGCCGAAACGTATTTTTTATTCGTCTTGGAATGCTGTTGTTTTTTAAGTTATATTTTTATTGAGTTTGTTCTCCCATTTTAGGTTGTTTTTTATTAGTGTATGAACAATTTTCAGCATCTTATGAGACACCGCAACTAATGCAACATTGTGCGTTTTACATAAATTTTTTGTCAAATGATGATACATTTGTTTAAAAACATTGTCATTTTTTGTGAAAAAAATAGCCGCCATTGCCGCATTATGTAACGCTGCTCTTACGGTTGCACGTCCGCCTTGAATACATCGTTTTCCTTTCCATTTTCCGCTTTCGCGATTCATCGGCGCCAAACCTGCAAGAGCACTTATTCTCTCTACACTTCCTTCGCCTAACTCTGGTAAATCTGCTTGCAAAGTCCTTGCAGTATCAACCCCGATTCCTGGTACAGAATTTAAGATTTCATTTCTTTTTTTCCATTCAGAATTCTCTTGAATAAGTTTCGAGATTGCTTTCTCTATTTTTTTAATGCGTCGATTTATCAGCTCTATTAAGTCATTCGTTATTTTGACTGTTTCATTCTGTGTTGCGTGTTCGAGCCGGTTTTTCAACGCGGTGCGTTCCTTGATTAACTGTCTTCGAAACGTTACGAATTCTTTTAAGGCAACTTCATGTTCGCTGGGATGACGACTTGGTCGAGGTTGTCTTTCTCGCGTGAATTCAGCAAGCGTTTTAGCGTCAACTTTGTCTGTTTTACACATAATTCCCCTGCTCTTGGCATAATAACGTACATGAGCCGGATTAACCGCAACTACAGGGATATTGGCATTGACCAAAGCGACAACGAGTTTCCTCTCGTATCCTCCGGAGTATTCGCAAGCAACAATTTTCGGATTGTGCTTATTGCTCCACGCAATCAATTCTCGCAAACCCTTCTCGTTGTTTTTTACCTTCTTGTATTCCATTGAAGGAAGATGATAAACATCTAACGTCTCTTTTGAGACGTCAATTCCGAATACAGAATCTTGGTATTGTGTTAATGTGTCCATCGTAGTAAAATGTTTAACATATTAGTAAAAAGTTTAATCTTAACTCCGTTGATGAGCATATAAAAAACTCATCCTTGCTATTCGCGGTCAACTTTTTCGTTTTGCCGCCTGCAACTGTTC
>JAITBS010000586.1 GCA_031283515.1 Planctomycetaceae bacterium | reverse complement strand
AGCGGGATTTTTGCCAAAAAAGTCCCCAAAAACACAACGAGGCATTTCATGAAATTTTCCATTTTCAGACTCCTTATTTTGTAAGGTTTCTTTGAAATAACCGTGATGCGTTTACCATGACAACATGGTAAATAAAACGTAATACGGTTCAAAACAAGTGTCAATTTTATACGAGACAACATTAGATGTCAATAGAAATTTTGCCTTGTTCTTCGATTTGTCAAAAAGATTCCTAATAATTAAAGTGTGGTTGGCCAATTGGTCTGGGAACATTTATAAGATGTTGCCGATAAAAATTGCCTAAATTACCAACCTGCTCTAAACACTAGTGCTTTGTTGATCTTAAAATTTAGGATGAATAAACAAAATAACTTTAAAAAATAATGTCTTTCATAAAACAATAAAACATGTGTCCCTAAATTAAAGACTAACAAAGCACTAGGAATAATTTTGTGAGTAGTTGCGATTTATTTTGGAGCCAAAGTGCAAACGATACGTTTTTCGGCACGTTTGGGAGGTGCTTCAATTTTACTGATATCGTCCAGTTCGGCAATTAAATGGCGGAGCACTTTTTCACCTTCGTCGATATGGGCTAATTCACGCCCTTTAAACGAAACGGTAATTTGTACTTTATCTTTATTGCTAAGAAATTCGCGTGCTTTACTGATTTTGACCGCGATATCGTGTTCACCGGTTTTAGGACGGAGACGTACTTCTTTCAGTTTTGATTGATGCGTATGTTGTTTTGTCAACCGTTTTTTCTGTTGATACCGGAACTTGCCGTAATCCATAATTCGGCAAACCGGCGGTTTACTGTCTGAGGCGACCTCGACAAGATCAAGCCCTGCCTGCCGAGCCAGTGCTAACGCCTCAGATGTATTCAAGATTCCAAGTTGTGCTCCCTCCGCGGAAATCACCCGAACTTGCGAAATGCGAATCGATTCATTGACCCGCTGTTTTCCTAAATCCCGATTATCCCGCGGATTGTCCATCCTCCTCAGTGCCATAGATTCTCCTGTAATAATTGTTGGTAAAACATCAATTGATTGACGATTGCCCATTTTGCGTCGTTTCGACAACCAATTCTAATAAAATACTTAAAACTTTATAAAAAACAAGATGGTAAAACAAAATGATAAAAAAATTTAAGCTAAAAATATTATTTTTGTAATATTTCGGCAATTTTTTTTACTTGAATGAGCCGCCTTGTTTTCTGATTTCTATTCGTAAACAAATTAAACGGTTATTGACAAAAATTTCACTGAAATATTACTTCTTATTTAATTTCTTTCCGGAAATAAAAATTCGGTTCCTTTTTCCGGTTCAGGAATATTGGAACCATTGGGGGGATTTTTTTTCATTTTGATCAAGCGGATCGCCAATATTTTCAGTTCAGGTTCTTCGTTGCCGCGAATGAAAAGAACTCTGCCAATTCCAGAGCAATTCGGAGTTGTCGGACCCATCAGAATCCATTGCCCCGACAAAAGGTTTTGTGTAACAGTAAGAGAGACAAACGGTAATCGTGGTCGTCCGTTTTCAGGAATCATCATTGCGGAATGGATACGGATATGCCGTTCCATTGTTCCGTATTCCAATTCCGGTACAATATCGAATCGGACGGTTCCGTTATTCTGGTTACGGGCATTGACACAGATTAACCCCAATGCGTCTTTATAAGTTTGTCCGCAAAACTGACCGTTTTCAAACCAGAAACGAGAGAGTTCCGGCACCGGTTCTTCAAACGCTTTCAACGATGCCCGCATATCCGGTAATAAATTGCGGTATTGCCGTGTTACGGGCGGGTCGTGCGGTATTTCTGCAACAGAAACCTCCTGAAAATCACTAAACATATTGACATTCCCCGCTTTGGCGTCGCCGGTAACATGAATCAATTGCGACAACGCCGGAGTCAGAAGATCACCCAAAACTCCCATACGAATTCCTTGTTCCATCAATTCGCGGCGAAGCGGCGGTGCAATCATTTGTTCATCGACTTCCAACCAAAGTTGCCGAACCAATTCTTGTTGTTGTGGTGTTGTACGAATCGTGAATATTTCAATTCCGACAGAATCGGACGATGTTTGTCCTTGCTGCAAAAGGTGCTCAATACTTTTACCGGTTGTTGGTTCCGGTTTTTTGATAAGGTGGCAGGCTGTCCCGAAAATCAGAATAAGCGTAAAAATAACACTTATGATCAAATGATATTTTAATCGGTATGCTCTGCTCAAGTATTTTTTTTCTGAAAGCCCCATATTTGTTGGCTAAAGTCACAATAAAGCCGACGGCAATGATTCCTAACGGCAACAACACCATTGACCGAAACAAAAAATCTATTTTCATGAAAAAATGTTGTTTCGATTGAAGCAAACCATAACGTTTTTTGAAAAAAACGTCAAGACCAGTTTTTCAAGATGTAATCTATCAGTGGAATTATTATTTTTTATTCTTCACCCCAAAGGGGTGGCATTTTCATAACCGTAGGTCAAGCGAGTAGTTGATAGTGGATAGTTGATAGTGGATAGTTCGCACGCGGAGTAATACCATTTCGGCAGTAATTCCGCTTGCGACACTATTCACTATTCACTCATAGCTATTCACTAATATCCTGCCCTTTCAGAGCAAAAGTATGGTTTTGACAATTTCTCAAAAAACCAATTTAAGACAATGAGAAGAATACAATAAATTGTTGCATTATTATTCCCATTGCAAAACGGCATCAACCGGAAGATGATCACTTGGATATAAACCATCTTTTGTTGTTAAAATAACTTTGGCGTTGATCGGTTTTAAGGGAGGACTAGCAAAGATAAAATCAATCTTTTTATCCCAACTGATGTTGCCGCGATAACCGTGTGTTGTACCGAATTGAGTTGAATCGGGATGAACTATTTTGAATGTTTCAATTAACGGCATGGGTGAAGTAAACGTTTTGCCGTCAAATTCAAGCGGTTTTCCTTGCATGTAATCAATGAGCGGCGAATTTTGCAACGAATTAAAATCACCGGTAACAATAACAGGAGCATCTTGGGATTTTCGGTTTTTAATTTTATCCATGATTAGAATTGCTGATCGTAATCGGGCGGTTTCAACATGTACGTTAAGATGTGTATTGAAGAAATAAACTTTCTTACCGGTTCGCCCATTGGAACCGAGTTCATGAAAAAGACCATACGTAACACAACGTTCACCGCCTTTATTTTTTTCAACCCAATCATTGGAACCCGGAATATCCGGTGTACTGGAAAGCCAAAAAGTTCCTGAATCATTCGGATCGATTTCCCAACGATCTTTTTTCCAAAAAATCATATTCGTCAACGAAAATTTATCCAACTTACCGCCGCAAGGCGCAAACAAAGAACCGTAACCGGTCATTGCATCGGCAAGTTGTTTTACTTGATGATACTCTGGTTTTGCCGGATTGTTTGCAGTTTCTTGTGTTCCGATAAAATCGTAGTGACCATTTCCGTCCGGAAAATTTTTCATGACATCAATGACAATAGGCAATCGTTTTTCCCAAGAATAATCTTTTTTGGGTTCGGGTTCCCAACCGGCGCAAAGAATATTGAACGTTAATACCCGAATCGGTTCACCGGCAAAAACCGTAGAACTAAAAACAAACAGTAACAAAATTGATAGAAACAAATTAAATGTTTTCATGTAAAGTTCTCCTGTAATTAAAAGTAACATTAAAAAAGTGAATAACATAACACAGTTATGTTGTTTATTTTTTATATTGAGCAATATCAATTGTCAATATTGTAGCATCTTTTTCTGTAACCGTCAATTCTATCGGACTCGTATTAGAATCTTCCAGAATTTTCGGAATGATGCGGTTTTTTTCATAAAATACTTCTTGTTTTGCTTGTTTAGCGGTTGCGGCTTGAGGTGAAAGATTTTGGTCTTCTTCTTGCGGTTCCAATTCAGGAGGCAAAACCACCGTTTTGATTAGTGTAACTTTATAATCACCTGCCGGCACACCTTTTCCTGTGTAAGAAGCACGCGATGTTTGAATCACAGCAACGCCTTGTGCATTCGTTATGCCGCGGCTTGCCCAAGCACCGCCTGAAGTTTTGGCGGACAAAAAAACGGCAACACCTTCTATCGGTTGATTGTTGTCGGTTACGGTAATCGTTACAGGATAAAGATTTTTCAATTCATCCGGTACCGGTACATGATTACAACTCAGACAAAACAACATTGTTGACAAACACAATAACAAAAATAATCGCATAAATATTCTTTCTCTTTCTTTAAAAAATAATGATGGTAACTTCTAAAAATCCCGCATTTTGTCTAAAAACTTGTCGTTAATTCGTATTTTTCAAGAACAAAATTTTAGCAAAGTAAATTTTTAAAAGTTACCTATTGACAAAAAACGAAAATAGTTTCAGAAATAACGCTATAATTATGGTAACGTTTTGGATTCGTTGCCATTGCGTGTTCCCATTGCGCCCCAAACTCCAAACGGTGATTCGCCGCTTGGAGCGGACGGAGTAGGAAATTTTACGGCTGTTCCGCTGTCAATTGTTTCGGAAACAAACTTGCCGGAACCGTCCAATAATACAGCATTGACACCGCCGGGGTGAAAACTTGTTGCAGAAAACATGGCATTATAATTGCCTGCTCTGTTGTAACACGAGGGAGAATTAGGCGGAAGTGTTGTAGTTAAACCAATATGGTACCAATGACTGCCAAACCAATGCCATCCGTAATAATAAGTAAAACCGTTGGTCATTCCGCCAACGCCGTATTGATATTTTCCGCCGACTGCCGAACCTACGCAAATTGTTCGGTCACTAAGATAACCTCCGCTAAATCCGCCAGTTGCGGCGACTGCGTATGTCGCTACCTGCGCTTTGACATCATCTGATGTGCCGTTAAATTCATCAACTGCTTTTTCACTAAAACAAAGCGTATTGCTCAAGCCGTCATTAACCGCACTAAGAGGACGCCAAGCCTGATATCCGAACGGTCCACGAATTTGAGCATCAACACTCCAACTACCGGGATTGTCTCCAACATTAAAACGGTAACAGGTATGACCAGTTGCCGCTTCTGGTTTTGTGCCGATTCCATTGGAAGGACAGATAAAAAGGTTCGGTTGAAAGGCACGAGGATTGTTGCTTCCGCCTTGTGCAGCAGTTAGTACACCAGCTCCCCATGAGCTCATATAAACGTCTTCCGACATGATACGGTCATAGAGAGCCGTTAGTTCTATCGCAGGAAGCAAGGCAATGAATCCGCTCCAGCGTCCGGGGTTAACACCAGCATTTAATGAACCATAAGAACCGGCAAGACCTGCCGGAAGACTTTGATGACTGTCTGAATAAACATGAACGGCAAGTGCTAACTGTTTTAATTTGTTGGCACATTGCATTCGTCTTGCTGCCTCACGTGCTGTCTGAACAGCTGGTAGCAGTAAGCCAATCAGAACGCCAATAATTGCAATGACCACAAGAAGTTCGACAAGAGTAAAGCCGAACAGTGCAGAACGGAAGAACGAAGATTTTTCGCCATTCCTTCTTACTTTTTTGCTACATATTATCCCCCCCCCATCCTTTTTCCATTTTAACATTTGGCAATTCGCCCAATTTGTCGGTAAACTCAAAATATTGAGAATCCCGATAAAAACCAACCAGGCAAGTGTAAACGCTTTACCAACTTTATCCTCAAACAAACTAACTAAATTAAACTTTGCCATGTTTTTTTTCCCCTTTTTAATTGGAAATGGTTTGAAACAACTAACGAAACTTTTTTTGACGACAACAAATTATCCCGAAAAATTTCACGACTTTTTGTTGTGTTCGCCTATAATTATAATTAGAAATATTAAGAAATTATTAAGATTGTGTTAAGATTGCGCTAAATTTGTGTTAAGATTTAAATCTTGTAACAATTCACGCTAATAAACAAGATAAAAATTTAGTAATCTATCAGTGGAATGATTATTTTTTCTTCTTCACCCCAAAGGAGTGGCATTTTCATAACCGTAGGTCAAGCGAGTAGTTGATAGTGGATAGTTGATAGTGGATAGTGGATAGTTCGCACGCGGAGTAATACCATTTCGGCAGTAATTCCGCTTGCGACACTATCAACTATCCACTCTCAACTTGCCACTGCCCCTGTTGGGGTGAAAATCACAAAATAAAAATTCCACTGATAGATTATCAATTTTTTAGTTTTTCATTTTGTTTGTTGGTACGGAACAGGTTGCTTATTTTTTCCCATTCTGTTTTGTTGATGGTAATCAGCAGATAGACGGGGAAATACGTTACACAACACAGAATACCAACAAGAACAAGACGCCCATAATTAGGCGCAAGAAGATAATACGAAATAATGTACGGAATCAGGCAGGCAATTCCCGCTCGGCCAATATAGGAAAAAATCTGTAGGAAATAGTTCATCATATTTTCTTTTCGGAGCCGGCAGACATAAATCGGAACCGCTGTACCACGAACAGCAAGCATTGAAAAGAAAATACACCCCGCCACACTTTCAATACCATATCCCAGATACAAAAATATAGCAGCTCCTATAAGTGCCAGTGTATTACCAATCAAGCCGGCGTAAGCAATAAAAGCATGTTTAGCAAGTGCGTAAAGATATTTGGTGTTTGGTGCCTGACATTGAGCAATCCATACGCCTAAAGTGATCAGCACCATACTCGGATAAGCCTTTAAAAAATAATAAATGCCCTCCTCGTTTTTACCACCCCAACGCATGAGAAAATCAGGTCCCCAAACAATCAATCCAAATGTAAAAAATGTGGTAAAACAAGTGGACATCTTATAAGCCAGTTTCAATGTTTTGTCTGCTAATTCCTTTTGTTGATTGGAGTAGAGCAAGGTTAACCATGAAGTAAGCCAGTTTCCCATAATTGTTTCGGTAAGATTAAGCATGTAACCCGATAATTCTAAAGCAATTATTGAAAAAAGTGCCACTGCTTGGATATTGATCAGAGTCGAAATGACCATAATACTTCCTTGATTGAGAATCACACCGGAAACAAAAACCAAAAATGTAAACGTACCGTATCGAATTAATTTGAAAAGAATTTCCCTGCGAAAATAGGAAGGACTGAGAAAAAATTCGGGAAACGAAATATAAACAAGTTTTAGGAGAACAATCATATTGAGTATCGCAAGAATCAGATTGGCAACAGCTAAGGCGATTAGACGTCCGCCGGAAAAAAGAATCAAAAAAGTAGTCAACGCACCAAGAAGCCGGAAAATAATAAATTGACCTCCAATCAATTCTTGACGCATCGTTCCATTGATAATCCCAATAAAAATATTCATTGGAAAATTAATACAAAAAGTAAATCCGTTAATAGCAATAACAATTGCTAACAATGACTTATCTTCCATCATCAATGGATTGATGTAGTAAATTCCGAGAGCTGTGATGAGAAGTCCAAGCCATCCAATACTACCCAGTATTAGAAAAGCAAAGAAGGCAGTATTGGACAACGCAATACATTCCTCTTTATCTTGCTGGGCATAAGCAATTGTAAAGAATCGCGAAACCGCCGCAGAAATTCCTAAATCCGCCAAAGAAAACGCCCCCACTAAACTAGCAACAATAACATTGATACCGCATTCCCGTTCACCTAATGTCCTCAAAATATAAGGCGCCAGAATAAAACCAAGAATAATAGCAATACCAAAATTGAAAACATGTAAACCGGTTCCTTTTAAAAGATTAGTAAGATGTTGATGGTTGTTGTCCATTGTGTAAGTTTGTAACTGACAAGATCAATCGCTGTCATTGAGAAATAAATACTATTTCAGGGGTTTGGTATTTTGTGATTGTTCACGCCGGTAAATGAAGGGTGAAAACTTAAAAAGTGATGTTGCCGACCGGCAATTTTGAATCAGAGAACGGCAGTAACAGTTAATAATTAAGACTGCTTTCTATTTTAACCTTTGATTCTTATCCGTCAACAGAGTAAAAAACAGATAGTCCGCAAGCGGATTGAACCCCTTTATCACTATTCCCGAATACGAAGAAAATTTTTTGAATTCTCTCTTTCAAAAACAAGCAATTTTATGTATGCTATGATTATATTATTGAGGAATTGAGGATAGCGGATTTTCATGTAAAAATTGGAAACGGTTTCCATAAATTTGAATTTTACCGGTCACTTGTTTTTAGCAAGACCACTCTCAATCCACTCAATATTTTGTCGATTTCACTAAGTAAAAATTAAGGTTCGGGTTATGGTATCTGTTTTAACTCTCTTTCAGGATGTACGTGATCCTGTTGTTATTATCAATCCTCAAACAGGAACTCTCTTTTGGTGTAATCACCAATTTAAGCATGATTTTGGAGAAATTATTCCTAATGGACACTGTGAAAAACCGAGTAAAATCCTTCCTCGTAATAAAACAATAGAAACAATCATCAAAACAATCCTCGCAGGTAATATCAACTCCTCTTCAAAATCCCAATTCGATATAACCCTTGATGATTGGTCCGGTAAAGTGTTGACGGCTCCGGTTGATTGGGAAAAAGAACCTGCATTAGGATTGATCTTTGAAAAAAAATTGCCCTCTCTAGAAATTGAGAAAAAATTACGCCAGCAAGAAGAATTATTATTACTGCGTAATCAGGCATTGGTGGCACTAAGTCAGGATCCCGTTCTGGCAAAAAACGATTTCACCGAAATTGCCAAAGTTATTGCCAAAACTTGTACTATTACCTTAAACGCCGTTCGGACAGGAATTTGGCTTCTCAATAAAGAAAACGGTAATCTCGATAATACGGCGATGTATTCCGCAATAACTGATTCTTTTTCTATTGATCCTTCGTTTCCTGCCAATACATACCCCGTCTATTTTGAAATGCTCCACACCAAACGGAATATCGTCATCTGCGATACCGAAACAGATACGATTTTACCTGGTATGGCAGCGTCTTACAGTAATAGCGGCATTCGTGCATTGCTGGATTGTCCGATTCGCCTTTTTGGTGAACTTTTCGGCGTGGTTTGTATTGAACATGCCGGTTCGCCGCGGCAATGGTCATTGGAAGATTTGTTTTTCGGTGCGTCGTTGGCAGACCTTGCAGCAATTGCAGTGGAAACAACACGTCGGCGCGAAAGTCAACGCCGAATGCGAACACTCGTTTCCAACCTTCCCGGTATGGCGTTTCGTTGCCGGAACAATCCGCCGGATTTTACAATGGAGTTTGTCAGTGAAGGATTTAAAGATATTACAGGTTTCGATGCCAATGACCTCATTGGTAATAAACGACTCACTTATTTTGATTTGGTTCATCCCGATGATCGGGCTTCGTTGTTCGAAGCCAATATGGAAACACTTTATGTTGGAATGCCGCTTGAATCGGTTTACCGTTTTGTTCACAAGGACGGCAGTGTACGTTGGGTTTGGGAACGCAGTCGGGTTGTCGAAGTGGACGCGGAAAATCCAAACTTCAGTATCTCCGAAGGTTTTGTGACGGATATTACGGAACGTCGGCGGCTCGAAGAAGCTGAAGCGGCTAACCGCGCGAAAGGGGAATTTTTCGCCAATATGAGCCACGAAATTCGTACACCTATGAACGGTGTTATCGGATTGACAGACCTTCTTGCCAAAACACCTCTCTCCGACTTACAAACACAGTACGTCAATATGATTCGGCAAAGTGCCGGTTCTCTTCTGGCAATCATCAACGATATTCTTGATTTTTCCAAAATTGAAGCAGGTAAACTGACACTCGATACTCATGAATTTGAATTGCTTCCGTTAATTGAAGATGCTTGCGATGCAATCGCATTACAAATTTATCAAAAAGGTGTTAAGATTGCGGTATTTATTGATCATTTAACTCATGAACATTTTATTGGCGACAGTGGTCGTTTGCGGCAGATTTTGTTGAATCTTCTCAGCAATGCCTGTAAGTTTACCAATGAGGGTGAGATTCTTATTCGGGTTCAATCTCTTTCTTTCAATTCGACCACTTATCAGTTACGTTTTGAAGTTGAAGACACAGGAATTGGTATTCCTGAAGATCGGATTGACAGTCTTTTCGAACCGTTTACTCAAGCGGATACTTCTGTAACTCGGCGTTATGGCGGTACGGGTTTGGGGCTTTCCATCTGTAAAAAGCTGGCGGAAATGATGGGCGGTAATATTGGAGTGAAAAGTGTACCTCGACGCGGTTCTCTTTTCTGGTTTACGGTATTGTTGCATCGGTTGCCGGATGTTGAGACACCTCTGTTATCGAACACGCCTCTTTCTGAAACTCATTCAATTGTTTTGGATATGCATTCGGCAACACGGCATGTTTTAAACCATTTGATTTCCGAATTGGGCGGAACACTGGTTGAGGCGGATTCGCCGGCAGATTTTATCACTCAAATACGTGAACAAATTAAGAATGGTCATCCCTTTGACTGGATTTTCTGTGAATCGGAATATCCGGATTACGAAATGGAACAACTCAGCAATGATTTACGCACCGTTCCTGAAAAAGATCGTTCCCGATTGATTATTCTCTTTTCACTGGGTGCGCCGCTTCAATCGTTGGAAAAAGTTGTTTTACCTAATCTGTACGGTTATTTATCCAAACCGATTCGTAGTGAAACCTTGTGCCGGCTTCTTTGCGATTCCTTGAAAGAACCTTTTCCCAAATCAAAAACAGAACAAAAAAATAATCAGAACAACAAAACACCTTCCGCCGCAGAAACATTACCGCTTCATATTCTGTTGGTTGAAGATGTTAAAATCAACATTATTGTTGCAACGACGATGCTTACTGCTTTAGGTCATCAGGTGGATGTTTCGGAAAACGGGATTCAAGCGTTGGAATCTATGCAGAAAAAAGAGTATGATTTGGTGTTTATGGATTGTCAAATGCCGGAGATGGACGGTTATCAATGTACTCGGCAACTACGGCAGACTCCGAATGGTACGAAAAACCGGAATGTTCCGGTAATTGCGATGACTGCTCATGCAATGATAGGTGATCGTGAAAAATGTATGGCTGCCGGAATGGATGATTATATTACAAAGCCAATTGATTCCGAACAACTTTGTAATATTGTTAATCGTTGGCGAGGAAAAAGAAGTACCTATGAAAAAAATTAAAGATTAAAAGGAACATAATCTATCAGTGGAATCTTCGTCAATTTGTTTACCAATGGACTCCAAATGCCGCCAACGTTTCGCCGAAACGTTTTAAACAATACAAATACGGCGTACTCACCGACTTGACCCTGTTGACGGACGGAAATGAAAAACCTTGGTAATTTCCAACTGTAAACAAATTCAAAAATATTCCACTGATATATTACTACGTTTTTTGTTCTCTGCCAACTGATTTTTGTCGGCTGCCAACAGGTTTTGATTCTCTGCCGACTGGTTTTAG
>JAITBS010000582.1 GCA_031283515.1 Planctomycetaceae bacterium | reverse complement strand
CAGGTCATCGACCTGCGGACTCGTACAACGAACAAACCTCTGTCTGAAAGACAGAATTTTAATCATCGTTGGCGGTATGATTCGGATCGTTTAGTTTCGTCTTTCAGACGATGTTGAGGAGAGATGTTGACCGTAGGTCGCGATTCGCTTGACCTACGGTTATGAAAATATCACCCACTTCGGGGTGAAGAATCAAAAAGAATAATTCCGCTGAAATATTACTTAAAATATTATGAATTTTCGGATTCTTTTTTCTTTGATTGTATTTCTTCTTTTTTCCGTTTCTTTTCTTCCGCCGGATCATTAACCTGAATACGTCCAAGAAATTGTGCCAAATCAGCAAAACTACGAAGTGCTTCTTTACCTTGTTTCATTTTATCGGAAATTGGTTTGAGATCTTTCGTGTGAGGAGTAGTAAATGTTTTTACACGATTATGATTGCCGTGTTCACGATCACGATTACTATGTTCACGATTGCCGTGTTCATATCGTTTTTTATCCCGATTATTACGGTTATCCTGATGTCCTTCTTTACGCGGAGATTGATTTCCGTCGCGATTTTTCGGTGCTTCATTGTGTGGGCGAGTTTTTTCGGCAGGGCGGTTTTCTGATGGTTGGCGGTTGCGGTGTTCTGAAGATTGCGCAACCGGTTTCTTTTCTGTTGCAGGTTGATCTCCCAATCGCTCACGGTGTTCATTCCGGTGAGGTTCTCGGCGTGACTCTGTTGAATGTTCCTGTTTCGGTTGTTTTTCTGTTGTTCCGGGCGGACGCATTGTCAACGAAACACGTTTTCGCTGAGTGTCAACTTCAACCACCCAAACCCGAACAATATCCCCAACCGTAACTTTTTCATGAGCATCCCGAATATATCGATCCGCCATCTGACTAATATGGATCAATCCTGATTCGTGTAACCCAATATCAACAAACGCCCCAAAATCAACAACATTCAAAACTGTTCCCGTTAATTCCATATCCGGTTTCAGGTCTTCTGTGTGAAGAATACCCTTTTTGAAAATCGGCGGCGGTAACGATTCACGCGGATCACGGCCAGGACGAGCAAGATTGTCAAGTATATCCCGCACCGTAAATAAACCAACCCCCAACTCTGTCGATAATCGTACCGCCAATTCCTCAATCTTCGCCTCCGTAATCTTGTTCGCAATTTCTTTAACTTTTTCGTTATTTCTCAAATCCTCCACCGAAAAACCAAGTTTCTCAAGAATTTGAGCCGCTAAATGATAACTTTCAGGATGAATCCAAGTTGCATCCAAAGGATTGCGTCCGTCATGAATTTTGAGAAATCCCGCCGCATGTGTAAACGCAACTTCGCCTAAACCGGAAACTTTTTTAATTTCGTCACGACCCCGAAAAGGACCATGCAACAACCGGTATTCATGAATCCGTTTCGCCGTCATCTGGTTCAAACCGGAAACATAACGCAAAATCGCCGATGTCGCAGTATTAAGATCAACTCCGGCAAAATTAACACATGATTCCACCACATTGCTAAGCGTATTTTTGAGATGCTTATTTTTCAGATCGTGCTGGTACATCCCAACTCCAAGACTGGCAGGATCAATTTTGACCAATTCATTGAGCGGATCCTGAAGACGACGTCCAATAGAAACCGCTCCGCGAAGTAAAGGATCATAATCTGGAAATTCTTCTTTCGCAGCCGGACTGGCAGAATAAACACTGGCACCCGCCTCGTTGACAATAACATACGCCAATTCCGTATCAGAAAAACGCGACACAATCATATCAGAAATCAACTCTTCCGTTTCACGACTCCCAGAACCATTGCCAATAGCAATAACAGAAATCTTATACTTTTGAATCATATCCGCAATTTTTTGAGTCGCTTTTTCCTTGCGTTCCGCACCGCCGCCGGTAAGATAAACCGTTTCAAAATCCAATACGTTACCAAATTCATCCAACGGAACCATCTTACAACCGTGCTTATAACCAGGATCAAGTGACAGAACACGCTTACGATGAAGCGGCGGCTGAAGAAGCAAATGACGAAGATTCTTACTAAAAACATGAATCGCTTGTTTTTCAGCAAATTCCGTCATATCGTTACGGATTTCTCGCTCAATGGACGGAACAACCAACCGATGAAGCGCATCTTTCAAACATCCCGTCAAAAAATCAGCATACGGATGATCTTGCGGAACACAAAATTCCCGAATTGTTTCAAGAAGTTTTGATTCGTTGTGATCAATCTTAACTCGAAGAATTTTACCCCGTTCACCACGATTAATTGCCAATATCCGGTGCGCAGGAAAATTACGAAGTCCCGCTGTAAAATTAAAATAATCACTGAATTGACGTTCAAAATGTTCCTGCTGTCTATTTTTGGTCTCTTCTTTTTTCTTGAGAATCTCTTCTTTTTGTTTCTTTTTCAACGATTTTTGTGACCGAATCACCGGAATCCCTTGTTCTTCCTGAGCCGTTTTCCATTGCCGGAATTGTTCTGTTACCGCCTGAACTTCCGCAATAATCGCGTCCGAATCAACATCAGTTTGAATATCCGTCTCTGTTTTAATATCTCCCGCTTCAACATTTGATGCTTCAACATTTGATGCTTCAACATTTTCGCTCTCAACGTTTTTAACTTCAACAACTTCAGTTATATCCGCATTAATTTTTTCAACTTCTACGGTTTCGGTTGTTTCAGAATATGTTCCGCTATGTTCTTCACTCTTCTCAACATCTGAGTTTTCCGAAAAATTGGTTAAATCGGTATTTTCCGTGTTTTTTGTTGTTGATTCTGTTGCGGATTCTGTATCTGAATTTTGGTCAACACTTGCAGCAAGATTAGGATCAATTTTTTGATCTGTAATTTCATTGTTTATGGTTGTATCAACAACTTTTTGCTTCTTTCGTTCTTTTTTCTTTTTCGAAGCAGAAATTTTTTCCGATTTCTCTGATTTTTCGGGTTTTTCCGATTTTTCGGGTGTTGGCGGAGAATCAGGAATTTTCGGTTCAATTTTAGTTGTTACGAGTTTCCCGTATTTGAACACGGCATCGCGAACTTCTTGAATCACTTCAATTTTTTCGCTAAACATCTCGGCAATAATATGACCGGTGCCTAACAATGCATCCGCAATAGATTTAATTTTTTTGTCTTCGTTAATAAATTCGGAGGCTCTTTGATCCAATTTTTCCGGCGCAACGGTTCCGTGAAAAATTTCGAGAGCCAACGGTTCCAGTCCGTGTTCGCGTGCTTCGGACGCCAGTGTTTGACGTTTGGGTTTAAACGGCAAATAGAGGTCTTCCAAATGTTTTGAAGACTTAGCGTCCCGAATTTTTTTATCGAGTTCGGGAGTGAGTTTACCTTGTCCCTCAATGGTTTTGAGGATGGCAAGTTTCCGTTCACAAAGAGCGCGAACTAATTTGAGTTCCTCGTCAATGACACGGAGTATTTCCTCGTCGAGATTACCGGTTTGGTCTTTGCGGTACCGAGCAATAAACGGAACCGGAAAACCATCGTCCAGCAAGGTAACGACAGACTGAACTTGTTCTTGCGGCAAACCTAAGTCCCGCGATAAAAAACGAAGATTGATCGTAATTGGTTCGACCATGACGTGCAAAAAAGAAATTAGGAAATAACAAAAAAAGTATAAATCTACTTTTTCAGAGCAAAAGCTCTTTTGTAAAAAGCTAGATATTATGTTAAATTTCAACTATTGTCAAGGATATGGAGAATATTATTTTTCATCCGGTCTCTATTTTTTTTCTATTTTGCCTGATATACTTTCCCTACATTAAGATTTTGGTTTTCATTTTCGGGGAAAATCGCAGAGTTATTTAATCCCGTTAAAATCAAGGTAATATTTTAACGGTCTTTTTTTTGGAACCACAATAATTAACAAAAAAAGTTCGGCGATTAGGGATTTGGGAATTGTAATAATAAACAATCCGGCACATCGCAATTTATTAAAATATTACCGAAATTTTAATTTTGGAGAAAAAAACGGTTTGGATTTCCGGTCTATAACACAGGAGTAATCCGGTAAAATCCAAAATCGGTTTATTGTTTATGAACCGGAAATAGATAACGTTATTGATTTTAAAATAATTCCTGTAAGTTGTTATGAATCGTATTAGTGAATGGATGAGTGGTCGTGTTTTTCGGATTGTTCATGGCAATAATCTCGTGTACAACACGTGTTGGGAAGATCCGAGACTGGATAAACAAACTCTTAATTTATCGCCGGAAGATAATTTACTTGTGATTACTTCGGCGGGTTGCAATGCTCTTTCTTATGCGTTGACCGGTTTGAATCATGTTTACGCGGTGGACATGAATCCGCGTCAAAACGCCTTGCTGGAATTGAAAATGTCCGCAATACGAAATCTTGATTATGAAACTTTTTTTCAGATGTTCGGCAACGGGCAACTCATCGGAGTTAAAGGAATTTATCAGGCAAAATTACGCGGAAATCTTTCTGAATGGTCAAAAAAATATTGGGATCACCGTATCCGAAAATATTTTGACGGTAAACGTAAAAGTTTTTATTTTTGCGGAACAACAGGAACTTTTGCGCGAATTATCAATGGTTTTATTAACCGTTATAAATTGCGGGGACATGTTCACGAGATTCTCAATGCCCAAACATTGGAGGAGCAGCGTGATATTTGGTTCAATAAAATGCGGGAAAAGTTATGGAGTCGTCTGGTGCGGTTTATCATGAATCGGGACACAACACTTTCACTTCTTGGAGTTCCGCGAGCGCAACGGAAACAAATTGAGACACAGTATGAGGGTGGAATAGTCAAATTTATTCAGGATTGTCTTGACGCTGTTTTTGGAACATTGCCGATTCGCGACAATTATTTTTGGCGGGTGTATGCGACAGGAAGTTACACTCCGGGTTGTTGTCCGGAATATTTAGAACGAAAAAATTTTGAATCTCTTAAAAGCGGACTTGTTGATTGTATTAGTGTCCACACGGATACGGTGGAGGGTTTTTTGCGAAAACACAATGTTAAGATTTCCCGATTTGTACTTTTGGATCACATGGATTGGTTATCCTATCATCTTTACAACGCATTGGTCAACGAATGGGCAGCCATTCTTGACCGTGCTGCCGATCAAACGCGAATTCTTTGGCGTAGCGGCGGATTGCGGACGGAATATATTAATACAGTCCCTGTTGAAATTAACGGTCAGAAAAAAAATCTCGGCGACATTCTGGAACTGGATACGGCGACTGCTCAAGAGTTACATAAGATCGACCGTGTTCATACTTACGGCAGTTTTTATATTGCTGATCTAAAACGTTGCTAATATTTCAGTAGAATTTTTATTTGAAGAAAAGAAAATATTACAAAAAGACGGTAACAGTCAAACTGAAATTGATATATTGAAACAATTAAGTCTGTTATTGCTGACGTCGCATCACGTATCTATTCAGTGAGGTATTACTTTTTATGGTAAGTGACCGAGAACCCTAACCTCATTTTCACCTAATTTTCCTAACAAAACAACCTCAGTAGCAAATTGACAATACACACATCGATCTCATTACTTCATTGTTCATTAATACGTTTCTCTACCGAGCCGGAAGTCTGACCAATTTTAAGCCAGCCGTTATATTTCAAAACTTCAGGAAGCGTATAAGCGTAAATTTTCTTGGACATCAAACTAAAATTTTAAGCAAGTAATTATTGCAATTATTCGTCTATTCGAAATGTAATTTCGTAATTCTTGATAAAATCTTTTTCTTCGTCCGTTAATTCGTATAGCGGACAAATTAAATCGTCAATCAAATCGATGAGCGGTTTTGAATATCGGATTTTATATTCTTTGTAGGAATCGACGTGAACGTATTCGGTCGTTTTGTGTTCGATAATATTTTTCTGAATGTCTTGCAAATATTTTGTGTAACTTTTTTCAATCTGTTTGATTAGTTGCTGATCTAAATTTTCAATCGGAATCGGGAATAATTCGATCTCAGGCGATTTGATATGCAAATTATCCGAATAGACTTGCTGATACCACCAAAATAAACTACTCGATAAAATTGCGCCGATTACATTCGCGATCTTTTTATCAAAGTATAACGGTTTTTCTTGAGTCGATTCGGTTGAAAAGTTTGTAATCACGTTGTAATACATTCCGCCGGAAGTTCGATAATAAATCGGCTTGCCG
>JAITBS010000513.1 GCA_031283515.1 Planctomycetaceae bacterium | reverse complement strand
ATTTTTATCAACACATTGAATTTGTTGTATTTTGTTTTATTCCGGTAACGGTTTACCTTTTGTTTCAGGACCAAGCCATGTAATAATAATTCCGAAAATAAAGGTAATAGACATTGCCGCTCCTGCATAACGGATTGGTTCCGGCGCATCGTAGAAAACGTAACTCGTTAGTAATCCCAATCCCATCGGTCCTGTTGCCGCAATAAATCGCCCAATATTGTAGCAAAATGAAACAGCGGTACTCCTTAAATGAGTCGGAAACAATTCCGGAAAGTAAATTGCGTAACCGCCAAATAATGATAACGCACAAAATCCAAGCAACGGCGTCATCCAAAGAACTTCCGTCGGCGTGTCCATCAGCAAAAAAACAACACACGTCATCACCAACGATGCCGCAAAAAATAATGTAAACGCCGGCCGCCGCCCAAAACGTTCCGCAATAATCGTGATGGCAAGCGTTCCAAACACCGCCCCAAGATTGAACAAAAGCGATGTAATACTTCCCCACATCCCAACATAACTACTGATTTCCTTAGAACGTTTCGAAATTTGATCCGCCAGATTTATAAATGTTTTCGTATCATTTTTTTGAGAAGTTACAGAAAGAATTTTATCACGGCGATTGCGTTCCTCTGTTGTTTGAATTTTACGCTTGCCGTCCGGTGATTCCCGATCCAATGTTGTAAGAATTTTTTCTTTATTCAGAGGATCAAGCGCATTTTGGTTTTCAAGAACCGCAAGAAAAATAGCTCCCGGATCATTTGTTTTCGGTTGAACATCAATAAAACTTTGCAACATAATTTTCTTCTCCAAAGCAATCGGTAGAAATTCCTTCGGTGAAACACTAAGCATTCGGACAAATTCGAAATCAACCGCTTCAACATCGCCCGCATTGCGAACCTCAAGATTTTTACTGTTACGAAATGCAGTTCGGGTTAGATCGACACTGAAAAAACCAATTCCCCAAAGTCCAATCACACCGCATGTCGCAAGAAGCATTCCGATAATAATATTGTAACGCCAACGCGGATTACCGAAAAGTTCTATTAACGAACCTGCTTTTTTAGTTCCGCCCGATGTAACCGCCTGTTTCCATTTTTCCGGTTCTTCCAAACGCCGCATAATCACCACAGCCAGCAATGCAGGAAGGAACCCAATAAAGAACAGTACCCGCCAAACCGGAAAACCACCGAAAAGACTAAAATGTTGATCCAAATACGTCAGCAACATTGTGAGAATTGCCGCACTGAAATTACAAAATGCCGCTACAATTTGTAACATTCCAAGCGATTTTGCTCTTGCCCGATCCGGCATTGTTTCGGCAAGCAATGTTACACCGGCAGCGAATTGACCTCCCACTCCCATTCCTGTCAGAAAACGATAAATCAGAAAGTCCCACCAATTGGTCGCTAATCCGCCCAAACCGGTAAAAGCAGCGTAAACCAAAATCGTCATTACCATTACTCTTGCCCGACCAAGTTTATCGCCCATGATTCCAAACAAAATTCCGCCGACAGCCCAACCAATTAACATCAACGATGTTGCATAACCGCCCATCGCTACAACTTTCGCATTGGTTGCGTCCAAACGCATTAAGTCCGCCAACGCCGGATTACGTACAAGATTGAATATCTGTTGGTCAAATGTGTCAAAACCCCAACCAAGACAACATACAATAAATACAAACCAATGATAACGACTCAAAAGTTGATACCAAGGAATATTGCCGTTTTTCGTTTCAGAAATTTGTGAACTCATAATAATGTCAGTTGTTAATGGCCCTTTTTGAATTGTAAAATCAATTTGTTGAAATGAAACACAACAAATTCGCATTATAATAAATTTCTGATGGAATACAAGAGCAGGACAGAATTAGTAGTTGATAGTGGATAGTGGAGAGTGGAGAGTGTTACTACAAAAACGGTAAAATTCCGTTTTTCATTTTTTTATTATTACAAAATAAGGACATAAACAAATTTTTTTGATAAAATGTTGAATTTTTAGAAGTATCTTATCAACTCTCCGCTATTAATTATATCCTGTTACGTTTGTTTTTTGATTGTGTCAGAGTTGTGATTGGTAATTTTAGCAACTAGTTTTTGAAGCGAAGATTGTACTATTTGAACCGTCGGAGGTACGGCGTTACGTTGCGGAATAACGACAAGATCAAATGTTCCGGCGAATCCGGCTCCGGTATGTCGAAATGCTTCACGAATAAGCCGTTTCCAACGGTTACGAATAACGGCATTGCCGATTTTTCGGGAGACAGAAATCCCTAACCGGCTTTGTTCTAATCCGTTGGGAACCGCAAAAACAATCAAAATATTGTTTGACGCCGAACATCGGGCATCAAAAACCCGCTTAAATTCCGGCGATTTACGAAGACGCATTGCTCGTGAAAAAGGTACGATTTTCATCTTGTTTCGTGAATAATAAATCGTTAATTGTGAATAATTACAAAATTTTTTTTGATATTGCGAAATATTATTTTTGATTTTTTAATTCCTAATTTTATGATTGATTTTATTGTTGATCTTTTAATTCGAATTTGAATTCTTGATCGTTTTTGTTGTTGTCTGTTGAATCCATGTTGATGTTATAGATTATTTCCCACGTTCTGGAATTTTGATCAAAATCGGTTTGCCAAAAATCGTTTCCGTGATGCGATTGGTCTATTTTTTCCCAGTTTTCTAAATGTTTTCTGTAAAGAGTCGGAATTCGATAAGAGGACAGTCCCTTGATAATTATCGGTACAAAACCAATTCCTCCGCTTATTTTAAAATGAGCCTTGTCATTTTGAGCAACAATAATCGGCAGATAATTTCGCTCAACTTTGCCTTCGTCATCGTAAGTTGTAACCTTAATGTCATTGCCGGCAACCTCGCGATAAGCAAGCCGACTCGTTCCTGCATCTTTTTTTAACGCTCTTTTAAAATTCTCATTCGCACCGTAATAATCGGCATAAGAACTCGGTAAAAGAAATATCTCAATCTCTGCCTCAATGTAATCGCCCGCTAACAACGAATTACATTTTTCAGGAACCGTCAACGAAATAATCGAACCAGTTTCGCCCAATAAACCGCGATTCTCTTTCGTTGAAAAATCCTCCCGCCAATAAGGCGGAATGTCCGACCGTCCGCCAATTCGCGACCGCCAACCGCGAATAACAAAACCTCGATCTCCGCCAAGATAATTCTTGACTTTTTGTCTCTTACTTATCTGCGAATCATACAAACAAAACCACGCTGCTCGTTCGTGAATCGGATTCTTCCCGCCCTTGCCGACAACCGAACTGTCGCCGTTAGCCGCTTTCCAATCTAACAATAATCCGTTCTCATCGCCCATCGCTATCTTTTTTGACATTGCGTAGTTATAAGTCGGTGCGCCGAGCTGAAAAATATTCAATTCGCGAAACGTTATATCTTTTCTCACGTCCATTCGAATCCGATAAATCCCTCGCGTAATATCGTCCGACCTCATCGCCGATGCGGTATAACTGATTCCAACTTTGCCGTCGAACATGTCGCCCGCATATATTGCCTCCGTAAAATTCGGACAATATCTTTTGTAGTGAGTTTTCATCGCGACATGCCACGCTCTTTTGCCGTCCGCCTTGATAAGACTGAAAAAATCCGCCCCGCCAACATTGCCTGTCCATCCCCATTTTTTGCCCTGACTATTTACAATCAACAGAGTCCGCATGTCCAGAATCGGCGCGGACGCCTGATCCAAATCCGGCTCGTAACAAATATTTTCTCCCCATGCGCCAATTGCCGATTCGTCCCACTGCTGATTATGACCCCAACCAACTAAACACAACTGAGCATGAGACGCCGCCGGAACTCCGCCCCAATGAGCATTCACGCCCGTAAATTCAAACGTCATCTTGCATTTCGCCGGAATACGAAACGCCGTAAATCCATGAAACCACAAACCGCCATACAAATACTTTCCCTGATTTTTAGAATCGGCACTGTGCCAGTTTTTTGATAATTGCACCGGAATTCCAGTCGGATAACCATTGACATCCCGAATAATTGCGGAAATTCCTGTTGCGCCGAATATCTCGCCTTCTTTGGAAAATTTCAGCCGAACCGTTTTATCATTAGCGTCGGCGTTCTCGATAGCGAACAGAATTTTTTCTAATCGGTTGTTGTCTTTTTCGGCGTCGCCGGTTGTATCGTTGCGAAGTTTAATAGTATGACAACCCACAACCGAATCATAATTGACAGAAAGTGCCGATGCAACCGGCAACGCCTGATTCGCAACAATTTTTACAGGATTATTCTCCTGCTCAATAATTTCTCGCAACGCCGTTTCGACATTTGAAACCGGATAAATAATTAATCCGGTTTGCAATTTTTTTCCTGCTTGAAAACTTGCCGACATTGGCAATCGAGCCGTAATTGTGTTATTCGACACAGATATTTGCGTTTCATTTTCAGCGGTTGTGATAATGTATCCGCATTGATTTTTAGTGTTTTTGTAAATTCTGAACTTTCCTTTAGCGGGCAATTCGCGATAAATATTCGGAACAGTAAACTGTACGACAATTGACTTGTCCCGCCAATCCGACAAAGGAATTGCCCGTAAAATCAATGTCAAACGGTCTGACCAAGCAATAATATCTAAACCGCTTTGATATGGATTGCATCCGGTGAGATCGGGAATTAGGTTAATAAAACGGCGTTGTAGAAATCTTCCGCTGTAAATCAGTTGACAGTCTTCGGTACGCATTGACGAACTACGGCAAGGCTGAAATTTGTTACCGGATTCAATTCCAAAAGACAACGCGGGAATTTCCGTTTCGTTGAAGATTGTGCCGTGTTGAAGACGCAAGATTTCTTCGGCGGAACGATTTTCTTTTTTGATGAGTAAATTCCGAAAATTGAGTTTCTCGTAATCGAACAAGAAGGCGTATTGATCTGTTTTCACGGCAAACTGCGGAGGTAGCGATTCCTTTATAGAATTAACCCACCACATAAAAGCGTAACGCGATGAACTATCCTGACAAATTTTTTCAAACTGATTTTTTTCGGAATGTTTTTTTTCAAGCTGAATTTTTTCGCTTTGAATTTTTTCATTTTGATTTTGATCGATTTGATTTTGATCGATTTGAAATCCATAAATTGGTTCAAAAATCGGCAACTCTGCAAACAAAATCACAAAAATTGTTACGGCAAAATTGAAATATCGCATAAAGGTTTTTATTGAATATAAATGTAATTTTGTAATTTTTTGGTAATTTAATCCGTAGGTTGCAATTCGCTTATCCTGCGGCTGTAAAAATCGTATCTCTAACTTCTTGCATTCACTTGATTGATGTTTTATTAAGTGACGATTTGTTGAGGTAGGCAACGTTTTACCGAAGGGTTTTCACCCACCGTTGTGTCGGTGTACTCACCGGCTTGTCCCTGTGACGGCTGAAAATTAAAAAACAACGGTGTACAACACAATTACTTATTTATTTGTACCGATGTATTTGAAAATCCATTTTGTCAACAATCCTCTCCGAACGAACTTGCATGTTCAAACCATTGTAAACGCATGAGCAGACTTTTGACAAGTTCTGGAAGAAGATGATGATGATGATGATGATGATGATGTATTGTATGTTGTTTTTCAAATTCTGCAACAAGTTATTGACTTTTAAGCAGGAGTCCTCTATATTGATTTTCATGATTCAGCGGTAATTGTTGTGTAACTGTCCGCGCAAAATCAACAAGAGGTTGACAATATTTTATCGGAAAACCTTCACCGCCTATAAGTTAAGGAAAACTCAAACGGTTAAAATTCAGAAAGAATACGATTGCCGCCTATTTTTTTGTTACTTTAGTTGAGTTAATTAAATTAAAACACACTTTGCAAGTATGGAGGACAATTTATGTCTAAAAAAATGTCAACATTCAAATTTTATCCGGTGATTTATTTGGAACCGTTATTTTGTATGGTTCTTGTTACTTTTTTTATTGGTTTTCTGTTTTTTGGTTCGGTAAGCTCTGTAACGGCAACTGATATTGATGTTGCCTCACTTTGGAATACCGAACATTATCTTCAAAATCCCCCCAAAGTCACTTTTGGCGAAAAAAAAGCCGGTTCCTTAGTGCAGGAAGTCTATTACGAAGGCGAACTCTATCATGGCAAACCGACACGGATTTTCGCTTATCTTGGTAAACCGGAAGGAACGGGACCTTTTGACGGTAAATTTCCCGCCATTCTATTGATTCACGGCGGCGGCGGTAAAGCGTTTCCTGATTGGGCGGAACTTTGGGCGAAACGCGGTTATGTTGCATTGGCGATGGATCTTGGCGGTCAGGGAGCGAATGCTCCTTTACCTGACGGCGGTCCCAATCAAGGTGATACCGAAAAATTCCGAGACTTTACGATTGACGACGGTGATTACAAAAATATGTGGACTTACCAATCAATTGCGGCAATTTTACGGGGACATGCTTTGCTGATTGCCCAGCCGGAAGTTAATCCGAACAAAATTGCGGCAACCGGAATTAGTTGGGGTGGTTACCTGACGTGTATTCTGGCGGGAGTTGATCAGCAACTTCAGGCGGCGGTTCCGGTTTATGGTTGCGGGTTTCTCCATGAAAACAGTGTCTGGAAAGTCAACAAATTCGACAAAATGACACCGGAACAACGTAACCGTTGGGTTTCATTATTTGATCCTTCTTCACATCTTGGTCGGGCAACGATGCCCATGCTTTTTGTGAATGGAACCAATGATTTTGCGTATCCGTTGGACAGTTATCAGAAAAGTTACCGTTTGCCCAAAGGCAAAACAACCATTTCCGTAACACTTCGGCGGCCACACGGACACATTTTTACATTCAAAGAAGTTGATACTTTTATTGACTCTGTTCTTTTCAAGAATGTCCAACCGTTGCCGAAACCATTACCGAAAGTCTCGGAGATGAAACCGGATGAAGAGGGAAAAACTGTTTCCGTAACATTTGAATCGGATGTTGCGGTCGTCAAAGCGGAACTGGCATGGACGGCGGACAGCGGTGAATGGCATAAAAGAGAATGGAAAACTATTCCGGCAACCATAAACGGTCATACCGTTTCTGCTGTACTTCCAGCACCATCACCAACCTGTTATTACATACTCCTGACTGATGAACGCGGTTTACCAATCAGTTCACCTATTAAAATATTATAAAACAATGAGAAGGTAAAGTTCACATACTCCATAGATTTTTGCAAATTCGGTTTTCGTTATTTTGACAAATATTTTTTTATTAAATTACTGTGTCTAATATTGTTATACGTGCTTCAGCGGGTTCCGGTAAGACATTCCGGTTGAGTAATCAATTTTTGCAAATCGTTTTTCGCGGTTATCCGGTTGACACGATTCTTGCGTCCACCTTCACACGGAAGGCTGCCGGAGAAATTTTAGACCGGATTTTACTACGTCTTGCCGATGCGGTTGCCGATTCGGAAAAACGCCGTGAACTCGCCGGTTTTCTCGAACTGCCCGACAATCTGCCGGAAATTCTCGGTAAACTCGCACGAAATCTGTATCGCTTGCGAATCTGCACGCTGGATTCCTTTTTCAACAAAATCGCTTCAACATTTGCCTTAGAACTCGGATTGCCTCCCGGTTGGTCTATTCTGGACGATACCGATTTTGCACGTTATCTTGGTGAGGCGGTTCGAAAAGTCTTGAGCGAATCCCGACAAAATGAAGCCGCAAAACTTATGAATCTGTTGCAAAAAGGCGAACAATACCGAAATGTTACTCAGGAACTCCTCGATCTCGCAAAAAACTTGTTGCCCCTTGTTCGAGAAAGTACTCCCGAAAATTGGAATCACGATTATTTGTTGCAAAAAGAACTTGATGAAACGGAATTACAGCAAACTCTCGAACGCTTGCAAAAAGCCGAACTCCCGAAAAATAAAGATAAAAGTGAACCAATAAAATTTGCTAATATACGCAACAAAATCATACGTCTTGCATGGAACAGTGAATGGCAATCCTTTTTAGAAGAAACAATTGTCAAAAATGTTATTGCTGGTGAATTTAAGTTTGATAGAAAAGAAGTTGCCGGTGATTTACTCTATTGTATTCAACATTTAGTGAAACAGGCAAAAGCGGTTCAAATGAACAAGTTTGTTTGGCAAACCAATGCAACACGGCAACTCCTTGATCTTGTGGTTTCGGCTTACGATGAAATATTGTTTCGTGAACGTAATTTTCGTTTCGACGAAATAACAGAACGGCTTGGGCGTAACGATTTTTCTCCGACACTTGATTCGTTGACGCATCGTATTGATGCCCGAACGGATCATTTGCTTCTTGATGAGTTTCAGGATACATCAATTCTGCAATGGAAAATTATTTGTCCTTTTGCCAAAGAAACGTCCTCGAAAACGAATGGTTCTTTTTTTTGTGTCGGCGATGTTAAACAGGCAATTTATGCATGGCGCGGCGGTGTTGCGGAGATTTTCGATACAATTCAAAACGAAATTCCCAACACCATTCAAGAATCACTTGACGCCAGTTTTCGCAGCAGTCCGATCATTATTGAGACGGTAAATAAGTTGTTTGAAACAATCGCATCAAACGAGGCTTTAGCACAATACCGTGAAGCGGTTCAGGTCTGGAACACCCGATTCAAACGGCATGAAACCGCGAAAACAAATCTATCCGGTTATTGTGTTCTTGAAACTGCTCCAGCCAAGAATAAATCAAACGATAATTCTAAAGATAAATCAAACGATAATTCTAAAGATAATTCTAATACGGATTCGTCATCAACAGACACAGAACCGGAAAACGATGAAAGTGTACAATATACAATTGACCGGATTGCCGAATTATACCGAACACGTCCCGGAACAACAATCGGTGTTCTTGTTTTTCGCAACGAAAAAATCGCTCCGATTATTGCCGGACTGAAACGGTTGGGAATTGAAGCCAGTGAAGAAGGCGGAAATCCCTTAACGGATTCGGCAGCGGTTCAGCACGTTTTATCGGCAATGATTTTAGCGGATCATCCTGGTGATACGATTGCACGGTTTCATCTTGCCAACGGACCATTAGCGGCATTTTTACGCTTGACCGATTACCGTAACGATCTTCAGGCAATACGATGTTCTTCGTGGTTGCGGAGTGAACTGTTAAACGACGGATATGGAATTGTTACGGAACGTCTTGCGAAACAATTAGCTCCGGCGTGTCATCCGCGAGAATTTCAGCGGCTCGGAAAGTTAACCGAACTGGCAAGGCAATTTCAAAAAACAGTGTCCGGTGTTCGGACAGACCGTTTTGTCAAAATGATTCAAACCCAAAAAATCGAAAGTCCTATTGTATCGCCGATACGAATTATGACTGTCCATAAATCAAAAGGACTGGAATTTGATATTATCGTTCTGCCTAATCTTGACAGCAAACTGGTTGCCGGAGCACAGAAAATTCTTGTTGCACGAAAGACTCCGGTATCGCCGATAGATTGGGTTAGCCGCTATGTCAGTAAGGAATTACTGCCGCTTTTTCCTGAAAAATTCAAACAAGCCTTTGAAAAATGGACTCATAGCGAAGTACAAGAATCGCTTTCGTTACTTTATGTGGCAATGACGCGGGCAAAACACGAATTGGTCATGATTGTTCCGCCGCTCTCTCAAAAATCTGCAACAAAATCGAACACTAGTAAATCAATATTTTCGTTGACCTTTGCCGATATTTTACGTTCAGGATTGAACTCGCAACAAGAAGATTCCGAACCTAAAATTCTGTTTCAGATTGGTAATGAAAATTGGAGTCGGGAGTTACGGGAATTGGGACTCAAAAAACCGGAAACATTTTCGCAATCAATTCCCAAACAAGACATGTTAAATTGTTCTTTGGCAAAACGACCGGAACGATTATGGCGTAATTTCGTGCGTGTTTCTCCTTCAAGTCTGGAATTGCAACAAAAATCAAAATCCGAGTTTTCCTCAACTCCTTCTGTTGCGAATACAATTGATTCTTCGAAACGTCTTCGAGAAGATGCTCTTCTTTGGGGAACCGCAATTCACGCTTGTTTCGAAAACGGTTTGCGAAAAAATCCTTGGCTGGATCAAGGAAAACCCGATGCCGATTTTTTGCTACAAATTGTTAAATCTGCAATCATGGGAAAGAAAGGAAATATCGATCCGCACAAAGTCATCCATGCCTTTTTAGAATCCTGTGATAAACCAAATATTCGTAACACATTATCGTTGTCCAATTACGTTCTGAAAAACCGGACGGTTGATGTGGAACATGAGCGGCGTTTTGTTGTTCGTTTGGATGATCAACAGTTGCTTCGTGGTTCGATAGATCGTTTGGTAATTTTTCGGAAAAACGGAAAAACGGTTGGGTTGGAAATTATTGATTACAAAACAGATCGTTACAATAAAACTTGTGATCTTGCGGAATTTATTGCGGAACATCAAAAAATGTACGCACCGCAATTAGAAGCCTATCGTAACGGAATGTCTAAACTTTACCGAATTGATCCTTCTGCTATTTCGGCAAAATTGCTTTTTATTGATATTGATTATGTTCAAAAAATCTGTTAGAAAATCTTAGATAACGGTCTATTTTTATTAATCGCACGAATATGTTGTTTCAATAGTCCGCAGATTTTCGCAGATTTTCGCAGAACTTTTAAAAAGTTTCCTGAATATAATCCTGTGCCTTTTGTTCACTCACTTTTGGTCTGTTTCATTATTTTGTCTGTTTCATATCCTTCTTGTATTCATTTGATTGATGTTTTGTTGTGTTACGATTTATTTAAGAGGCAGGCAATGTTTCGCCGAAACGTTGCGTCGGTGTACTCACCGACTTGTCCCTGTTCCGGCAGAAGATTAAAAAACTACAATGTACAACGCAATAACAAACCTAACCGGTGCGGCCTTTCGGCAAAAGGTCGCCAACCAACATTGTAATTCGTTGCAATTATTGGAATTGTTTAATATGAATTGTTACAACATTAAAATAATGAATGCAAGAAGTATAATTTTTAAAAAATAATTTCTAAAAATCTGCGAACTATCAGCGAAGAACTATCAGCGAAAATCTGCGTGATCTGCGGACTGAAATTCCAAAACGATAATCTATTGCTTTTTTACTAATTTACCAATCCGATGTTCCATGTTCGCAATTCAATGGATTTCCGAATAGTTTCCGCAAGATCAGAACGGACAACCAAAACAAGACCAATTCCCATATTAAACACACGGTTCATTTCGTCGGAATCGACATTCCCGATTTTTTGTAACCATGAAAAGACGGGAGGAATTTCCCAACAAGGATTGATTTGCAGTTTCTTATTTTGCGGCAAAATTCGTTGGACATTTTCTTCGAGTCCGCCGCCGGTGATATGGGCAATACCGTGAATTCCATCATTTGCGCCGAAAGCGGCGAGAAGTTTTTGAACACATTCAACATAAATCCGTGTCGGCGTCAACAGAATATCGGCAACCGATTGTTGTCCCAATTCCGGTACAATATCGTTAATTCCATACTGAGCAATTTCAAAAACAATTTTTCTGACCAAACTAAAACCATTGGAGTGAAGACCGGCGGATTCAATACCAATCAACACATCACCGGATTGAATAGAGTGACCATCAATAATATTGTCACGCTCCGCAACACCAACACAAAATCCTGCCAAATCGTATTCTCCAACTTGATAGAGATCGGACATAATCGCCGTTTCTCCACCCAACAAAGCGCAACCGCTTTGACGACAACCTTCAACAATACCACAAACAATTTGTTCCAATAAATCGGGATTATCTTTAGGCATTGCGACATAATCGAGGAAAAACAACGGTTCTGCTCCACAACATATTGCGTCATTAACACTCATTGCCACAAGATCGATTCCTACTGTGTGATGACGATTTGCCGAACAAGCGATTTTGAGTTTTGTCCCAACTCCATCGGTACAGCTGACTAAAATCGGATTTTTATACTGAATTTGTTCGTTGTTCAACTTAAAGAGTCCGGCAAAACCACCGTCAAGCCGAAGAACACGGTTGGAAAAAGTTTGTGCGGTCAATTTGGGCAACCGAGCCATTGATTCCGCGTATATTTCCAAATCAACACCAGAATCCTTGTAAGTTGTCTTTTTCATAAATTAAAACAAAAATTGTAATATTTCAGCAGAATTTTTATTTAAACTGCGTAAATGAAACTAAAAAGGTATTATCAAAAAGTTTATCAAAAGGTTAGTGAGGCGGCGGCGAAGGATTGCCTACTTCTTGCAAGTTCAACGCAAGTATTTATATTATAAAGACTTACAAAAAAAACATAAGCGGCTGTTTACAGCTGGTTAATGTATCCGGTGGTGAATTTTACAAATGGTATTAGTAACTAGGCACCTCTAAAAAATCAATATTTCATCAAAAAATTATTCGCAAGTCTTTATTTTTCAATAATGAAAAATTAGCAAAACTAAATTTTTAGAGGTGTCCGACTGATAATTATGACATAGTTAAAACGCATATTATAGAGAAAAACTTTAGAAATAAAAGTTATTTGTAATCTATCAGTGGACTATTCGTCAATTTGTTTACCAATGGACTCCAAAGGTAGTCAACGTTTCGCCGAAGGGTTTTCACCCACCGTTGGTCGGCGTACTCGCCGACTTGCCTCTGTTACGGCTAAAATAAAAAAACAACTGCGTACAACACAATTAAAAAACCAACCGTTGCGACGTTTCGGCGAAAC
>JAITBS010000494.1 GCA_031283515.1 Planctomycetaceae bacterium | reverse complement strand
ATGTTTTTTTGTTTTCGGCAATCAATTTCCGGCGAGTTGTTTTAGGTCTTGTTCTATTTGGCGAATATCTGTTTCCATTTTCCAATTGATAGACGGCGATAAATTTTTAAAAAATTCTTTCTAGGAATTTTATTTTTAGTAAATGCCCTTTGAATAGTTACAATATTTTTTTTGTAACTATTCACTAAGTTGTAAACTTATGGGCATCTACAAGTTTTTGTTTTTACATAACAAATTCCTGTTGCCCTTTTTTACGTATTCGCCAGCAATCATCGCCGATACGTTCTGCAATATCCTCTAAAACGTTTAAAATTGTTTGATCTGTTGGCGTCATACCGTTTCGTAAACTTGGCATTATTGCCAGAATAATGTCGTCGAAGTGTGCGTTCTTACCTTGTCGTTCACAACGTATCAGATAACTCATCAGATAGTATCGAATTCGCAAACGAACATCAACATGCGTCTTAAAACTTTTACTTAAAGGTATTGAAAATTTTTCCATGTTTTTGTCATAAGTGAATTCTTTTAATAATAGCGGAGTTAAATCAGGAAATGCTTTAGATAAAATATCGAGAAAACCCAATTCCAAACCTTTCAATATCAATTCATCGTTAATTTGTTCCAATGTTGCGCCATTGTGTTGTGCAATGATGCTTTCTATCGTTTCAATAACAATTTCTGTAATATTCATTCCAAGATTTGCCTTCATCAATGTTCGAGGATTGCGGGTTTTACGGAAGTTGATAATCAATTGTCCTGACAAAACAGAAAATGGATTTTGTCGTTTTTTGAAACTTGTTTGTCCATTTTTTTGCGGAACGGCTCCGATATATTCAAAGCCGCAACTCTCCGCCGTATCAACAATCAGATGCCAAAATTCAGGGTCTTTATGTGCAAACACAAATGAAAGCCATCGGTCATATTTTAGTACGCGAAACATTTCTTGAATACTTTGTGCAATTAGTTTCTTGTATTCTTCTTTTGTCTTTCCATATTCGCCGCCTTCAATTGCTTCTAATTTGTAATCATTTTCTGAAACATTTAAGTCTAGCCAAGCATTCCACATTGTCGAAAGGTCAAGATACGGTATTTTTTTTCCGTAAGGCGGATCTGTATAAATATAATCTATGCTTTCATTGGCGAGCGGCAAATCTGTTGCTGTCCCATGAATGATTTTTGCGTTTTTTATAGTATTTTCATTGATGCGTAGTTGCATTTCCTGCTTTGCTGCAAGAACTCGTTTATATCGATATTCGAACCCTTGCATTGTATTAATTTCAGTTGGATGCGGAGCTTTTCTATAACGATAATAGACAAAAGGTGCTGCATTACCGCCAAAACCAGTATCTGATTTTACAGACTTACTAATATGATAAGTTTGATTAACGCATGTAATAAGTCCAGAAAACATAAGCATAAACGTTTTGCGTATATTTTCGTTTTCTATTTCCTGAATAAGCGATTTGAGTAAACCAAGTTGAGCGGTTTGTCTTGGACTAAATAATTGGTCGGCAGTCTTCATATCCGAACTTTTGGGTAACCGTAACGGTTTTGGAAGCGGATACTTTTTTAATGCCGCTTTGATTTCAGCATTAGTTTTCGGTTCTTGTTTTAGATATTTTTTTTGAATGTCTATAAATGATTCGTGTAGATCATTTTCATTAACCGGAACAAGAAGCGATTCGACAAGAAAATTAGCAAACGGGTTAATGTCCACATTGATTGCTTGGCGATCTTCCATCAATGCCTCAACTACGGTAACTCCGCTGCCGCCAAATGGGTCAAGAATAACATCGCCCGGTCTGCTATAATTCAGGATATATGCTTTTACAATATTCCACGATTGCTTGGTAAAATAACCATGAACGCCAAAATGCCGACGCATTGCCCGCTTGCGAACTGGAATTTCATCAAGTAACATTTTTCGGCAATAATTGGTATTGTCAAAATCGACGGTCTTGGTTTCTTTCTGTTTTTCATACTGAAATTTTTTACCTTCGCGGAAGCTGTCCGGCGAAAGATAACGTTTGAGAACGTTCCAATATTGGTCAATTTCTGATAACGAAAAATGTAGAATCTGTGAACGGTTAAGATCCGTTTTGAAAAGAGCAAACTCTAAACCATTGCAAAGAACAAAATAATTACTACGAATTTCCCGATGCGAAGCATAAGAAAACGCTTGATCAATAAGTGAAAATTCAGCGATATTTTTTTCGGGTGCTTTGGCTTCAATAACACAAACAAAACAGTTGCCAATTTTCAAAACGTAGTCGGCGTAATGCGGAGTGGTCTGTTTCTTACTACCGATTTGAATCTGAATAGTCTTTTCGAGAACAATATTTTCTTCGGTATAACCGAGTTTTTTAACGAGCGGGTCAATGATGAATGAACGAACAGCAGATTCCTTAAATTCGGGATCTCTAGCAATTGTATTGAAATCAACACCTTCAAAAAAATTAGAGCGGGTCATCTTGCTTTAGTTGTGTTAAGCAAGTCAACGTAGTTGCCGATTTTCTTACCATAAAGAAAAACGGGAACGCTACGTGACTCAAGCGAGTTTCCCATTCGTCCCACCGAATTAGCCGCGCAGTGTCATACGGCAAAGTAACGCAATAAAGCGCGTACTTCGAAACCCGCAAGCTCTATGACATAACGCCCCCTTACGGGAACGCAATGTTTTCATAGAGATTTTCATAACTTCCAATCGGCGAACCGAGTGGGACAGGAAGATATGTAGTCAAAAACTTGCGATCTGATTCAAAAATTATTTCTGCGAACATTCTACCGACACAAACTCAAAAAACAACCAGACCCCAAAAAATTTTAACAATTCCGATATACTGTACCTGTTATAAATTGTTTTTTTGGGGGCGTTATTACCTTTTATTTACTTGTTGTTTATGAAAAGTTTTCTGTTATAATTGTTTCCCTGCTGTAAGGAACTAATATTATTTATTATTAAATGTCCTTAAATTATTTGTTTTAACGATACGTTTATATTACAGGTCAAGCCGATGTCAACACTTTTAATTGCGTTTTTTTCCTTTTTTGGTTTTATTGTTGCTTACAATACTTATGGTAAATTTCTTGCGAGTAAGATATTCCAACTTAATTCGGACGAAGTGACGCCGAGTGTGGAATTGTGTGACAATATTGATTTTGTACCGACCAATCGTTATGTGATTTTCGGTCATCATTTTACGGCGATTGCCGGCACCGGTCCTATTGTTGGTCCGACGATAGCGGTTATTTGGGGTTGGCTTCCGGCGTTACTTTGGGTTATTTTCGGCAGTATTTTCATCGGTGCAGTTCATGATTTCACCGCTCTTGTCCTCTCACTCCGAAATAAAGGACGATCACTCGGCGATATTGCCGGAACAATATTATCACCGTCGGCAAAACTGTTGTTTCTTATTTTGCTAACGTTTATTCTTGCAGTGGTGATTGCTGTTTTCGGTAACGTTATTGCGACAACATTCAAAGATTATCCTCAATCCGTGATGCCGACAGTGCTTTCAATTCCGGTGGCGATGGTGTTAGGGGTTGTCATTTACCGCTACGGAATTTCATTATTTTGGGCGTCTTTGGTGTCGATTTTCATTTTGGGAATTACGGTATTTTTTTCGGCAAATTATTCGTTTTTTTCTTTTCACATGCCAAGTTTTGAATCAATTCACGCTTCGCTCAATCCGACAATGCTTTGGACATGGGTATTGTTTATTTATTGTTACTTTGCATCGGTGTTACCGGTTTGGCTGTTGCTCCAACCGCGTGATTATGTCAACAGTTTAATTCTTTATATTGCGTTGGTGTTAATCGTGTTGGGACTTCTTCTTGCCGGATTGACAGGGTCGGCTGATTTATTTGGTTCGGCTCCGCCGTTTCGCATTTCGGAAGCCCGACAATCCGGTGCACCGCCGATTTTACCGTTTCTTTTTATAACGGTTGCTTGTGGAGCAGTGAGTGGTTTTCACGCATTGGTTTGCAGCGGAACAAGCAGTAAACAAGTTGCTTCAATGCGTGATGCTTCGTTTGTTGGTTACGGTGGTATGTTATTGGAAGCGGCGTTAGCGGTACTTGTTGTTTTGAGTTGTACGGCTGGTATTGGACTCGGTATCCCTAATGTTCAATCCGCTGCCGAAGCCACCGGAAGTCAAAAAGCAATGATCGAAACGGTCGATGATTTAAAGAACGAAAAATCCCGATCTTCCGAAAACTTATCTTCCCAAACAATAGAAATAATTAAAGGACGTGATGCTTGGAATCTTCGTTATCAACGTTCATGGGCATCGATGAATCTTGGTGAACAAGTTGGTACATTTATTGAAGGCGGTTCAAATTTTATTCATTTGCTTGGTATTCCGATTAAGTTTGCTCAGGGAATTATTGCAATTTTAATTGCATGTTTTGCTGCGACAACGATTGATGCTGCACTTCGTTTGATGCGTTACGTTTTGCAGGAACTTGGCGGAATGCTTCATATTGAGCCGATGAAAAACCGTTACGTCGCAACAGCGGTTGGTTTGGCAATTGCTGTTACATTGGCATTGTGCAAGGCAAGTCCAACGGCACCGTATGGAACTGGAGGACTGATTCTTTGGCCTGTTTTTGGTGCCGGTAATCAAGTAGTTGCCGGTTTGACGCTTCTTGTTGGCAGTGTTTATCTGATGCGTCGGAAAGTTCGTTCGATTTATTTGTTACTTCCTGCGATTGTCATGATTATCATTCCTCTTTGGGCAATGTCGTACAATATCTTATTTGTATTCTTTGGCAAGGGTCAATATTTATTAATGGTTATTGGTATTCTTATTATTTTGTTGGCACTCTGGCTTGTCATCGAGGCATTTATGGCAATCAGACGACTTGTTGAAATGAATCAATCGAACTCAAACTGATTTCGTTTTTGTAACAGTCTATTTTGATCAACAAAGTCCGCAGAGAATATGGATATTTGTACATTTTTAGTGTGTAATTTTTTTTCGTCCGCAGATTGCGCAGATTTTCGATAATTTTTAGGATTATTTTCAAAAAACGTTTGTAATATTTCAGCGGGATTTTTATTTTTCGATTTTCACCCCAGTGAAACTCAAAAGGTAGCCAACGTTTCGAGTAAGCAATAAGCCGCCACGGAATGGGATTGCTCCCGTAACACATTGCCAACCTTTTTGTTTTTTTGATACCCAAGCGAACAGACAAACTCATTTTCACCTAATTTTAAACAACAAAACAACCAATTGTTGGCAGGGTAACATCTATTTCTTGAAACGGCGTACCTTGAAAAATCTGCGATTCGGAGTAAAATGGGAAGCTTAGTAGTAAACGATTTAAGTCCTAATTCCGATAGAACGTTAAGTATTCCAGTATGAGCAAAACATCGTGGCATCCTGCATTTTGGGGCGCAATGCAACTCGAACTTAAAGAGTATCG
>JAITBS010000486.1 GCA_031283515.1 Planctomycetaceae bacterium | reverse complement strand
GATATTGATCGTAATCGTTACAACGGCATAGGTAAACCGGAACCTCTTAAAAATCTACAGGGATTTTGGTCAAGACGAATTGATGACAAAAACCGACTTGTTTATAAAATTGAAAATGATTATATTGTCATTATCCAGTGCGGTAGTCACTATGAACAACACTAATAAAAAGTACAAAATTCTACAAACAGTTTATAAAAAATTTTTAACGAATATTATTGGGAGAAACAATGCCTGAAACAGTTAATATCAATATTAGTATTGATAAAGATACTAAGGAACGTGCGGAGCGAATGTTTGGTGATTTTGGAATGAGTTTATCCGTTGCGTTCAACTTGTTTGTTCAAAAATCCCTACAACAAGGGACATTACCATTTGACGTTACGGATACTTTTTACAGCAAGGAAAATCAAGACCGTTTACGGAAATCAATTAACAGTTATCAAAACAATAAAGTAGTTGTAAAAACAACCGCAGAATTAGAAGCAATGGAAAATGAATAAAATATTTTCCGATAAATGTTGCAATTTTTTCAATTTAAGTAACAAATTATTGGCATATCATAAAACAGGAGAACCAAATTATGAAAACATTAACAAAATATCTTTTAGCAGGATTGCTGATTTTATTTTGCACAGCGGTATTTGCCGAAGAATTAACCGTTTCGGAAAAAGAGCGTCAGTATGTGATTGCCCAAATCAAGGAGAATATGCGTAAGATTAACGCAACGCCAATCGTTGTAACAGGTCAGGCATTTCTGCCCAATGGCTCTCCTGCCGTTAATTTCAAAATCGGCGGTTGGGGACGTAGTATTACTCATCGCGGTTATGGTCATCATTTGTTCGATACCATTACCGACGACAAAGGAAATTTCACACTCAATCTTTATTTCCCGTTTCAATATTGGATTATGATTGTTGATCCGAATAATGTTTATACCGCTCACGATCACTATCTGGAATTGAAAGAAGAAAAAATAGAACCCTTGAAATTTCAATTGCAAAAAGGAATTTCTGTTGAAGGAATAGTTTGGGACAAGGATAAAAATGAACCTGTGACCGATTTGTCCGTCTGGTTGTTACACAATCCGGCAGATACCACTGCGAAAAATCTTGATTATCCTGATTTCGAGAAAAAGACGCTCGTTCCGTTGGAAACGAAAACCGATGCGGAGGGACGATTCAAATTTGCAGCGTTACCATTAAAATATATGGTTGCTTTCGATGCACAACATGGTTATTATCCGTTACCGGAAGAAGATCAGAAAGTTTATACACGAACATTTACCGTACAAGATAAGTCGATTCACTTGGATTTCAAAATTCCAACGCCTTGGCGGGCAACAATTCTTCAAAAAGATGGAACACCGGCGGCGTTTTATCCTGTCGAATTTTCTGTAAAACTTCCTGATGGTGTGGCTTATCCGTACTTAATTTCAAACAAAGACGGTACCATTGTTTATTATCGTTCGATTCAAGTCAATAAAGTAACAGTTCCGTCTTTTAATGAAGGACAATGGTTTTATCAATCTTATAAAAATGAAACATTGCCTCCGAATCCGGTATTCCGGCTTTATTCTCCGTTGACTGCGAGAGGTCGTTTGATACGCCAATCGACCGGCGAACCGCTCAAAAATTTCACATTTCTTTGCCAACCGTCATTGAAAGAAAACGTAACAAGTGATGAAAACGGAAATTTTGAAATCAAAGGAATTTATCTTGGCAAAAAAACTGAATTAATGTACATCAATCATCCTGATGTCGGTTGTTCCGTTTATCCGGCATTCAAAACGTTTTTGCCGGATATTCCCGATCAACTCATTGATTTTGGCGTTATTGAAATTCCTGATTCGGGACGGCTTGATCCGAATACGTTGGAAAACTTGCCGGGCAAACAGATTACAGAATTGGAAGGCGAAACGTTGTCGGGAGAAAAAATTGACTGGAAAAAGTATGCCGGTAAAATAGTGTTACTTGAATTTTGGGCGACTTGGTGTTATCCGTGTGTTACAGAAATTCCGAATCTGAAAAAAGCGTATGAAAAATATCATTTGCAAGGTTTTGAGATTATCGGTATTAGTATTGATGAGGATTTGAAAATGTTGGAGAAAGGGTTGGAGAAACATCAGTTCCCTTGGACAGTGATTGCGGATCAAAAACTCACGGATGCCGGCAAAGTTTGGTTATATGACCGTTTTGGAATTCATGGAGTTCCTCGCGGGATTTTGATTGATCGATCCGGTAAGATTGTTACAATTGAAACTCGCGGCGATCAACTCGAAAAAGAACTCAAAAAATTAATTCCAATAACCAAAAATATGGAAAATTAAATATACCTCTGGTAGTCCTATTTATGATATTTTATATTTTTAACGATAATTGTAAGTTTCAGTGTCATTTATTTCAAAGGTAATATTTCAGTGGAATTATTGTAGATAGCAACAATAGGTAGCCCTGAAAGGGCGATAGGAAATTTTTAAACAGAACGGAACGCTATTTTAATTATTTCCCGTTGCCCTTTCAGGGCGTTGGGTTGGAGAGGAATTTTTACCCACCCCGTTGGGGCGGGTTATAATCCTGACGCCCCTATCGGGGCTAATGCGAAAAACAAAAATTCCACTGCTATAATATAAATATTACGAAATTTCGCTGAATAATTGCCTTTTGTTCATTTTGCTTAAATTGTCACAAATAACTTGTCATTTCAAATTACCTGCCTTTCAATTACCTACCTTTATCAACCTTATTTTATTGAACAGAAATCATGTCTATTAACGAACTTCGTAAAAAACTTTGGGATTATGATCGGTGTTATCGTCTTGGTGAACCGGTTATTTCTGATACGGAATATGATTTTTTGCTGCGAAAACTCCAGAAGTTGGAAGCCGAAAGCAATGAAAAAATTCCGCCGGATAGCCCCACTCAACGTCTCGGCGGTGAACCAATGGAAGGATTGGTTACGGTTCCGCATCGTGTGCCGATGCTGTCCATCGAAAATACGTACAATATCGGTGAACTCCGTGAATTCGGCAATCGTGTTGCAAAATTACTTGGCGATACCTCAACTCTTGACTCGAAAAAAACAAAAGAACCCGCATGGATTATTGAACTCAAAATTGATGGTGTTGCCGCTTCGTTGATTTATGAAGATGGTCTTCTCGTTCAGGGATTAACTCGCGGTAACGGTATTTTGGGTGACGATATTACGCATAATGTGCGGACGTTACGAGATATTCCGTTGAGGTTGACAACGAAAAAACCGCCGAAACAAATTGAAATTCGCGGCGAAATTTATATGCGTAATTCCGATCTCGTTCTGTTGAATCAATCTCAACAGAATGCCGGATTGACAACATACGCCAATACTCGCAATGTTACAGCAGGTAGTGTGCGGCTGCTTGATCCGAAAATCTGTGCGGAACGCCGGCTCCGGTTTTTTGCGCACAGTATTGGTTTTTGTGACGGATTGAATGTGGAAAATCATTTTGATTTTCTTGAGGAGTTGAAGAGTTACGGTATTCCTGTAACACCGCATGTCCGGCGTTTTGATTCCTTTTCTGACGCTGTTGATTATTGCGAATCGCTGTACGCCGCCGATGAGAATTTTTTGTCTGATCTTGATTTTGAAATTGACGGACTTGTTCTGAAAATTGACCGGTTTGATTTGCGTGACAAAATCGGTTCCACCTCAAAATCTCCGCGTTGGATTATTGCGTACAAAGTCGAAAAATATGAAGCCGTAACCAAAATTCATGAGATTCGTGTTCAGGTCGGTAAAACCGGTACAATAACTCCGGTCGCCGAATTGGAACCGGTCGAACTCGCAGGAACAACCGTTTCCCGTGCAAGTTTACACAACGCGGAAGAAATTGAACGAAAAGATATTCGGATTGGCGATGTGGTAGTTGTCGAAAAAGCCGGCAAAATTATTCCGCATATCGTCCGTGTTGAAAAACATAAACGTACGAAAAAACTTGAACCGTTTCAATTTCCGGAATTATGTCCGGTTTGCGGCGGTGTTCTGTTGCAAGACAACGGCGGTGTTCTTATTCGTTGCAATAATTCGGAATGTCCTGCTCAGATTAAGGAAAAACTACGATACTTTGCCGGACGTAACGCAATGGATATTGAAGGTCTCGGCAGGGAATTGATAGACCAGTTGGTCGATTCGGGGCTTGTCAAAAATTTCGGCGATCTTTATCGGCTGACTTGGAACAAAATTCGTTCCAAAAATCTTGAACGGATGAAAGCAAAACCGCGAAAACCGGACGAAATACCGTTACTTGTTAAAAATCTCTTGGACGGTATCGAGAAAAGCAAAAACCGTGATTTAGGAAAATTATTGAATGCGTTGAGTATTCGTCATGTTGGTGTTCGTGTGGCTGGAATTTTGGCGAAACATTTCGGAAACCTTGAAAAAATTCGTACAGCAACTGAAGAGGAATTGAGCAATATTAATGAAATTGGTACAGTTATTGCTCAAAGCATATTTAATTTTTTCCGAACAGAATCCGCAATGATTGACGATTTAATCAAGGAACTTATCGGCAGAAACCGTGAAAACAGTCATCAAAATACTGAACAAAAAAATAAGGAAACAAGACTATTCGATCTGAATTCTGGTTCCGATATTTTATCTGATACATTATCTGATACCTTATCCGATACGTTGACCAAGACTTCGACTGACGTACAAAATTTACCGTTGCAAGGGATGACGATTGTTGTTACTGGAACATTGGAGCATTTTAAACGCAACGAAATTGAAGAAGTGATCGACAAACATGGAGGTCGTGTTTCGTCGAGTGTTTCGTCCAAAACAACATTTGTTCTTGTCGGTAAAGAACCCGGCAGTAAACTTGCCAAAGCGAAAAATCTCGGTATCCGTCTTGTTGAGGAACCGGAATTTCTTAAAATGTTGGGACAATAAAGAAACAATAACTGTCTGTTTTATCAACAGAATCCGCAGATATTTACAGATATTTAGTCCGCAGATTACGCAGATGTTCGCAGATTATTTTTTTGAAAATTACGAAACAGAAAAAACATACAAAAAGAGAACAGACTAAAAAGAATATTTTATTGTAATATATCAGTGGAATTATTATTTTGTGATTACCTTCCTGATATTTTCCTACGCCCTGAAAGGGCAATAGAAGCCAGCCCTACCCAACGGGTAGGGTTAAACGTACAACCAACCATTTCGCCCTGAAAGGGCGATGGAATAGTTGAGAGTTGATAGTGGATAGTGGATAGTGGATAGTGGAGAGTGGATAGTTCGCAAGCGGAGTACGACCAAAACGTTTTGAATCCGCGTGCGAACTCTCCGCTATCAACTCTCCACTATCAACTAATATCCTGCCCTTTCAGGGCGAATACCATTTTAACCTCAAACAAAAATTCCACTGATAGATTACATTTTATTCAATTTCAATAAACGTTTTAAAAAAATTGCGAAAATCTGCGTAATCTGCGGACACTGTTAATAAAATAGACAGTTACGTTTTTTGCTGTCCACTGTACCTGTTTTGGGTTTACATGCATGAATAGTTGTTTTTTGTTGTACTATATCAATTGAGAGAACATAAATGAATACAACACTCAATCCATCCGCCCGACAACGGGAATTAATTGCGTTACTTTCCGGATCGCCGAAGGGACTGCCAATTGAAACTCTGGCAAAAGAACTCGGTGTCAGCACACGCACTGTTAATCGTTACTTAGCAACACTCCACAACGACCTGCCAGTTCAACAATTCACACAAAAACATGGTCGAATCTTATGGAAACTCGACAAGAATATTCACGATGCCGGAGAACCATCTGTATTTACGTTTGATGAAGTTGCCGCTATTGATTGGGGTTGCCGTTTTTTGGAACCGCTTGCCAATACCGATTTGGGTGATGCCGCTCATTCAGCGTTGAAAAAAATTCGTAAACAACTCGGTTCGGTAAAAATGCAACGCGCAGAACGAATGCTTGGAACGTTTCACGAAATAAAAAGAGGATGGAGCAATTACTCCAAACAATCTGGAATTTTGCGAACACTTATGAATGGTTGTGAAGATGAAAGAGAAGTAAATATCCGTTATCAATCGAATTTTTCAACACAGGAAAAAAACTATTCAATTCATCCCTACGAATTTGCAACTTACGAAGGTACGCTTTATCTTATCGGTTTTTCGTGTGAACGGCAGATGATTGTAACATGGAAAACAAACCGAATCACTTTTGCCGATTTAACAGCAAAAAAATTTACGAAACCGAAAAAGAATGAACTTGCGAAATATTACCGCAACAGTTTTGGTGTTTTTATTACGAATGAACCGGCACAAAAAGTTCGTATCCGGATCGCACCGGAAATGGCACGATATGTTCAGGAACATCACTGGCATGAAACACAAAAATTTAAAGTACAAGAAAACCAATCAATCATTATTGAATTTGAATTAGCTCCGACACGGGAATTGATCAACTGGATATTAAAGTTCGGAAAATCCGCCGAAGTGCTCAAACCATTGACTTTACGCCAAAAAATCAAAGACGAAATCACCGAAATGCTCAAACTCTACAACATAGAAAATAATACAAAATAACTCTTCCCATTGTGTTGTGATCCGTAATCGGGTACAATTACAAAATCGTTAATTGATTTTCCCAAAAGGAATACGTTACGTCAGGTTATTTTGATGTTGATTCGGAATGTTTCCGGATTGACAATTTCAAATACATTTAACCCTCCGTCATCGACGGAAATATTGAAAGGAACAAAAACATGACAACAAGAATAATATTGATTTCGTGCTGTAAACAGAAACTCGAAGGTAAACATAAGGCAAGAGACTTGTATATTAGCTCATTATTCAAACGAAGTTTAAAATATGCTGAATCTATCGACCACGATAAAATATTTATCTTTTCCGCAAAATATGGATTAGTTGAGATGGAACAGGAAATAAAAAGTTATGATTTAACATTAAATAACCAGAAAAAAAGTTTTCGGGAAAATTGGGCAAACGAAGTATTTGAAAAATTAAAAAAGATAACTGATATTGAAAAGAATGAATATCTGTTTTTAACTGGAAAAAAATATTCGGAATATTTAATTCCCAAATTAAAACACACCAAAGATCCAATGAAAGGACTTTCTCAAGGAAAAAGACTTGCATGGTTAAAGAAGGAGACTGAAAATGAATAATATTTGTTACCGTATTCATCAATTATTTAACAGCATGAAAAGATGTAATTGTTCATGCATAAAAAACGAAATACCACAAAACGGTATTTATATCTTATTTGAAAAAGGCGAATTGGCACATTCTACAAACAGAATTGTAAGAGTAGGAACACATACGGGAGAAAATAATCTTCCATCAAGGTTAATAGAACATTTTGTTAAGGAAAATAAAGATCGAAGTATTTTTAGAAAAAATATTGGAAGAGCAATATTGAATAAAAATAATGACCCGTACCTCAAAATATGGGACAAAGACTTAACCTCGAAAAAAGCAAAGGATAATGATTTTCATTTGGTTGATTTCGAAAAACAAAAGAAAATAGAAAAAATGGTGAGTCAATATATAAAAGAAAATATTTAATTTATTGTATTTGAAATAAAAGACAAAGAAAAAAGGTTGGAATTAGAATCGAAAATAATTTATACAATTTCTGCATGTAAAGAATGCAACGCTTCAAGTGATTGGTTGGGAAATTATTCTCCCAAGAAAAAAATTAGAGAAAGTGGGCTTTGGTTAGAAAATGAACTCTGTTTAGAAAAAGGACAAGAAAAAAAATCATTAAATGATACTGATATTAAAATGATAGAAGATATTATAAAAAAAACTGATCAAAATACATAACAGAGGAATCATTTTCAAAAGTTAAACAGAATATTGTTTCAAAATTATTCTATTAGCCGTTCTTTCTTTTGTAGAGATGTTTGGCTAAAACGTTGATTTTATATGTTGTTCTACTTTTCTGTTGCGGGCAGCTGTTTTTTTCAAAATTTTTTTGTCAGGTCTGACAATATTTGTCAGGGGTTTCTGCTATTGTTTTAATGACGTGGTATTATTACGGGTGTTGTTTTTACAATCCGTACCACTTAACCCATCTGATAAAATGAACACCGACAAAAAAGAAAAGAACATCGTTTTGTACTACTTGAATAATCTTGTCAAAAAAAATCTTCCACAAAAAAAGGAAGAAGAACTTCTTCGATGGGTGGAAGAACACAGCAAAGATTTATTCACTATTGATTTGGCAGATAAATGGGGAACACACTCTCATAGATTTAGAGGCGGTGTTCGCCGTTACTCTTCTAACTCTGATGACGATGC